>DWYZ01000305.1 GCA_019118425.1 Candidatus Blautia faecavium
ATGTATCATCCATATGTAGTGCATGCAGATGATCTAAGAGAAGAAGATGGAATCGTATTTCTTCCTTTATATATGACCCCGCTTCTTTAAAAAGAATTTATGGTATCTAAGAGCTATCTGTTTAAATAAAAAATAGGTGCTGCAGGGATATAGCGAAAAACGCCTGAGAAGCAGCTGTCTGCTTCCCAGGCTCTTCTCATTTCTGGCTTTGTTCTTCTTTATGAGAATAGGCCTTTTTTAATTCTTTGTAGCAATATTTGATGATCTCTTTACGTGTAATGATCCCGATGAAATATCCCTGGTCATCCACTACAGGAACATAGTTTTGGTTAATGGCGCGGTCCAGAAGGTCTTCCATTTTCGAATCAGCATGCACCGGCTTGTAGGTGGCACGGCGGGGAATCGCCATAATGGAAAAGTTTTCCGCGTCCTTCATATTCGTGATGGAAAAACGCTTCATGCCCCACAGCAGATCGCCTTCGGAAATAGAACCGGTATACTTGCCGTCCAGACTTAAGATAGGAATGCACGAAAACTTCCGGTGCTCCATTTTTTCCAGAGCCTGACGTAAAGTTTCATTTTCAAATATGTATGCTACATCACTTTTTGGTGTTAAAAAAAACAAAATATTCACAATATATACCTCTTCTGTTCTGTGGTTTTTATATCTTTTCTTAATGATAGTATGGAGGTACTTCCCTGTCAATAAGATGAATTATTAAATTTTCGGTAATTAAAAATATGGTGAAGAACAATAAAAAATGCTGTCCCGCAAAAATAAGAAAAGGACAGCATTTTTTATATCATCACAAAAGCGGAATGTTATTGGCTTCGGCAGCTTCCTGGACTTCCTTGGGCCACAGGGATACATGGACTTCGCCGATATGCGCCTTGCGCAGGAAGAACATGCAGATCCTGGACTGGCCGATTCCTCCGCCTATAGTATAAGGAAGCTCTTTGTTCAGGATCGCCTTCTGGAAAGGAAGCTCACGGCGGTCATCGCATCCGGCAAGGGTAAGCTGTCTGTCGAGAGATTCCTCGTCAACGCGGATTCCCATGGAGGAAAGCTCAAGAGCAATATCCAAAACCGGATAGTAAACCAGGATATCTCCGTTTAACTCCCAGTCATCGTAGTCCGGAGCGCGTCCATCGTGGCGCTCTCCATTGCTTAAGGTTTTTCCTACCTGCATGATAAACACTGCGCCCTTTTCTTTCGTAATCTTATATTCCCTTTCTTTAGGGGTGCAGTCAGGATACATATCTACCAGTTCCTGAGTGGTGACAAAAGAAATTTCTTTAGGAAGGATTTCTTCAATGTAGTCGTACTGGACTGCCATGTACTTTTCCGTTTTACGAAGTACACTGTAGATGCTGCGCACAGTCTGGATCAAAGTGTCCATGGTACGTTCTTCCTTGTTAATGATTTTTTCCCAGTCCCACTGATCCACATATACAGAGTGGATATTATCCAGATCCTCATCCCTGCGGATAGCCACCATATCTGTATACAGGCCTTCTCCGTGGGAAAAACCGTATTTTTTCAGGGCATACCGCTTCCATTTCGCCAGCGAATGGACGATTTCAGCAGGTTCTTCCTGATTTTTAATATCGAAGCTTACCGGACGTTCCACGCCATTTAAGTTATCATTTAAGCCGGAGCTGGGAGATACAAAGATCGGCGCGGACACACGCAGCAGATTTAATTTTTGTGCCAGAGTCTGCTGAAAGAAATCCTTCACTGTTTTAATTGCAACCTGGGTATCATGCAGGTTTAGGTCTGCATGGTAGCCGGCAGGAATTTTAATTTGTTCCATGGAAAGCCCTCCTTTAATGATTGAAATAAATAGGCAGCTTATCCGGAAAAAGCTTGCCGGATCGCCATCAATAATTTATGATTATAGCAGGAAACAATGCAGTTTGCAATTTATACCTGCAAGATTTTATAAAATGGAGGAGGAACATGATGAAGAAAAAACGCTGCCAGATCTGTGACGGGCCGATATCCAATGGAAGATGTAAATTATGCGGAATGCCATACCGTAACGATGAAATCTTATATCATTTAAATGAAAACCGCAGTGACCATTACCGCCATGCTACGGAGAATGCCCGCCGGATCATGCGGGAGATGGAAGTCCCTCTGGGAGATAAAGAGAAACAGAAGAAAGCGAAGGAGGCAAGGTCAAAGATTCAGGAGCAGCAGCAGAAGGTTCGCCAGGAGGCAGTGCAGCGGATCAATACGACCAAAACGCCAAATACTACAGAAACATCGAAAAAGAAGCCTGCATATAAAAACCGAGGGACATCCGCTTACGGAAAAAGTGAAAAAAACGCAAAGAAGACGTCTTCCTGGATATCTGCGATCATTATCATTATAATCCTTTTGTGTACTTTAGGCCCCAGTATTGTGGAATATGTACAGGAGAATTTTGGCTATGAGATCCAGTCTTTCTTTTCTCAGGAGGAAAGCGCAGATTCTTATGAGACAGACACCTTAGATTTGGAAAACGAATACAGAATAGAGGATATCAATATGGAGGATACCCAATGGCTGGAGGACTGGCTGAGGATGCAGGCGAAATAAACGAACGGAAAAATAATTGTTACTGGTCACAAGAAATTTGCCATTCCATTTTTGGAAAAGATGTGGTATACTCGGAAAAGCAACGCTAAATATGGTACAGGATGGACAAAAAACAGGAGATATTGTCCATATATTGTTTTTTAGGAGAAGGAAACCATGATCTATGTAATCAAAAAAGACGGGACAAAAGAAGAATTTAACGCACAGAAGATCGTTGCGGCAGTGAATAAATCAGCCCAGCGTATCCTTTATACATTTTCCCAGGAAGAAAAGGATTTTATCTGCCGTTTTGCCGAGGAACATGCATATTCTCTTGGAAAAGAAGAGATTGCCATTCAGGAAATGCATAATATTGTGGAAGGAGCTCTTGAGAGAGTGAATCCTGCTGTGGCAAAAAGCTATCGGGATTACAGAAACTATAAGCTTGATTTCATCCACATGATGGATGATGTATATACAAAGAGCCAAGCGATCCGCTACATTGGAGACAAGAGCAATGCAAACACAGACAGCGCTCTTGTTGCGACTAAGAGAAGCCTTATTTTTAATGAATTAAATAAAGAACTTTACCGTAAATTTTTTATGAACCGCAATGAACTTCAGGCGTGCAAGGACGGTTATATCTATATCCATGACCAGTCCGCCCGTCTGGATACTATGAACTGCTGCCTTTTTGATGTGGCGGCTGTGCTGAAAGATGGCTTTGAAATGGGGAATGTCTGGTATAATGAGCCGAAAACTCTGGACACTGCATTTGATGTCATGGGAGATATTATTTTAAGTACCGCGGCCCAGCAGTACGGCGGATTTACCGTTCCTGAGGTGGATAAGATCCTGGCCCCTTATGCGAAGAAAAGCTATGACAAATATATCGCTGAATTCATGAAATATTCAGATGAGAGCTGGAGCGGCAGAGAAGAGCGGGCCATTGAATATGCCTTGGATAAGGTGCGCAGAGATTACGACCAGGGATGGCAGGGGATCGAATATAAGCTGAACACGGTAGGGTCTTCCAGAGGAGATTATCCCTTTGTGACAGTAACCTTAGGCCTTGGAACAAAACAGTTTGAAAAAATGTGCAGCATGTCCCTCTTAGAGGTACATAAGGGCGGACAGGGGAAAAAGGGCCATAAGAAGCCGGTCCTGTTTCCTAAAATCGTATTTTTATATGATGAGAATATCCATGGACCTGGAAAATGCTGCGAGGATGTGTTTGAGGCCGGTGTGGACTGTTCGGCTAAGACGATGTATCCTGACTGGCTGTCCCTTACCGGCAAGGGTTATATTGCCAGTATGTATAAAAAATACGGTAAGGTAATAAGCCCTATGGGATGCCGGGCTTTCTTAAGCCCCTGGTACGAAAGAGGCGGCATGAATCCGGCGGATGACGAGGATGTTCCCGTTTTTGTAGGAAGATTTAATGTAGGGGCAGTGAGTCTGCACCTTCCTATGATCCTTGCAAAGGCCAGGGCAGAGAGCAGGGACTTTTACGAAGTTCTTGACTTTTATCTGGAAATGATCAGGAACCTTCACATCCGTACTTATGAATATCTGGGACAAATGCGCGCCTCCACGAATCCGCTTGCGTACTGTGAGGGAGGCTTTTACGGCGGTCATCTCAAGCCCCATGAAAAAATCGGAAAAATCTTAAAGCCTATGACCGCATCCTTTGGGATCACGGCGCTAAACGAGCTTCAGGAGCTGTATAATGGCAAATCTATCCGGGAAGATGGCCAGTTTGCCCTGGAGGTCCTTCAGTACATCAATGACAAAGTAAATCAGTTTAAGCAGGAAGACGGATATCTTTACGCTATCTACGGAACGCCTGCGGAGAGCCTCTGCGGCCTGCAGGTGGAACAGTTCAGGAAAATGTATGGAATCGTAGAAGGGGTTTCTGACCGCCCTTATGTAAGCAACAGCTTCCACTGCCATGTGACAGAGGATGTGACTCCTATTGAAAAGCAGGATCTGGAAGGACGATTCTGGGAACTGTGCAACGGGGGAAAGATCCAGTACGTACGTTATCCTATTGATTATAATCGGGAGGCCATCCGTACCTTGATTCGCAGAGCAATGGATCTGGGGTATTATGAAGGGGTAAATCTTTCTTTGGCTTACTGTGACGACTGTGGTCATGAAGAACTGGAAATGGATGTGTGTCCTGTGTGCGGCTCCAGGAATCTGACGAAGATCGACCGCATGAACGGATACCTTTCTTACAGCCGGGTTCACGGGGATACCCGGTTAAATGAGGCGAAGATGGCCGAGATTGCAGAGAGAAAATCTATGTAGCTTAGATAAAAACAGCAGACGGGCTTTTGCCTGATCGGAGAAAGCTGATGAATAAAAAAGGCGTGCGGCACAATTTTGTGCGGCACGTCTTTTTTTACTAAGGTGATTATTTAATGATGGTTCCGGTTTTTTCACGGTAGCCGTCCCTGGCGTGGGGAATGTCTGTAATAATGGTGCGGCGCCCTTCCCCTTTTTCGATGAAGGAAATGCCTGCCTCAAATTTCGGAAGCATAGAGCCGGGAGCGAATTGGTTCTCGCTCATGTGCTTTTTGGCCTCCTTTACGGTGAGTTCATCCAGGAATTCTTCCTTGTCTGTGCCAAGATTTAGACTTACTTTTTCCACGCTTGTAAGGATCAAGAGGGTATCTGCGTTTAAGGCCTCTGCCATAAAGCCGCTGGCAAGATCTTTTTCAATGATGGCGCTGGCACCGTGAAGGTCGATGCCCTGCTCCATAACAGGAATGCCGCCGCCTCCTGCGGCTATGACTACCTGGCCGGCATCTACAAGAGTGCGGATCGTTTCCAGCTCGATGATCTTCTGCGGTTTAGGAGAAGCTACGATTCTGCGGTAGCCGCCTTCCACCGGCGTTACGAAGTTCCCTTTTTCCTCCTCCATCTCCGCTTCTTCGGCAGTCAGGATACGGCCGATGATCTTTTCCGGTTCTGCAAAGGCATCATCATAAGGATCGATCACTACCTGAGTGAGAACCGTGCTCACTGGCTTATAAATTCCCCTGGAAATAAATTCTGCCCGAATGGCATTCTGGAGATCATATCCAATGTAGCCCTGGCTCATGGCTGAGCAGACAGACATAGGGGCAAATGTATAGTCAGGATGCGCCTTTCCGAATTCATTCATTGCGGTATGGATCATGCCTACCTGGGGGCCATTGCTGTGAGAGATGACTACGCGAGTCCCTTCCTCCACCAGATCGGCGATAGCCTTTGCGGCTTTTTTTGTGGCGATTTTCTGTTCTGGCAGGGTGGTACCTAAAGCTCTGTGACCTAGTGCAACTACTACGATTTTTTCGCTCATAGGAAGTACCTCATTTCTTTTGGTTTATCTCTTTATTATAAAAGACAGATGAAGGAATTGCAATAAAAAGTGACAGGGATCGCAGGGAATCTTATATACAACAAGAAACCCCGCCTTGCTGCGGGGTTTCTCTGCTTTTTTGAGGGGGGAGATAGAGAGTGGTTATTCATCTATCCAAGACCTATTATAGCGAAGAAATGTGAGCAAAGTGTGTCGAGTTTCTGAAAGAAATCGAAAAAATATAAAGGTTTTTTAAATTTCGTTTCGTCTTAACCAAATTGCCTGTTGAATCATATTGGCCTGTAACCACGCATCAGGTGCGTGGTTCGGGTATGGCATGCAACTAAATTTTTTCTAAATAAAGAAAAAATCGGATTTTGGGAAAAAGAGATACAGACA
The DNA here is from genome assembly GCA_019118425.1 of Candidatus Blautia faecavium. Taxonomy (GTDB): domain Bacteria; phylum Bacillota; class Clostridia; order Lachnospirales; family Lachnospiraceae; genus Blautia_A; species Blautia_A faecavium. The sequence goes on from DWYZ01000305.1 coordinate 6,312, forward strand.
CTAAGAACCCCCGCATTGCTGCGAGGGTTCCATGTTTTTTGAGGGGGGAGATAGAGAGTGGTTATTCATCTATCCGAAACCTATTATAGCGAAGAAATGTGTGCAAAGTATGACAGGTTTGTAAAAGAATTAGAAAAAGTATAAAGAAAAATTAAAAAATACATATAATTATAGAAGCATCTTGTAGTTTTTTTTAAAGCGTGGTAGAGTATAGCTATCTTATTTCCCGGTTCTCGGGAAATAGATCCTGGTTATTGTCAGGCCGCAGGCGCTGATGATAACTTAAATTCTTTTGTACCGGTCCGGTACGTTTATTCCAAATTTATTTTAACCGAATCAGGGAAGTCCATTGCTTCATACATCGTGCCCTGCGGATATTGCAGTGAGCAATAAGGATGCTTGTCATACCCGAACCACGCATTCGCTGCGTGGTTACGGGCCAAGCTTTGGTACCCGGAAAGGGGGAATGCCTATGCTCTGAGAGAAATTCCGAAGAAAATTAAGAGATATAGAAAGAACAGGAGGATCATAGGTTGAAAAAAAGAATATGTTTAAAGGCGGGAGCCTTTTTTATGACAGGAGCTGTCATTCTGGCCGCAGCGGCGGGAATGGAGCGTAAAGTGTATGGCGCCCAGGATACAGGAATGCTGACGCTTTCTCAAAGCGCGGCCTGGACAGAGGAAAATCAATACAGAGCAGAGGTTACTTTGACCATTCAGGGATTAGACAGTTACTTTAAACAACAGATAAATTCTGCATCTTCCGAGGAAACGCAGCCTGTAGAGCAGATGTCAGATACAACAGGCACATTTGTTTCACAGGACAGCCTTGGACAGTACCCTTCAGAGGAAAATCCAGATGGGAATACAGAGCCGCACAGTGCGGCAGGTTCTGCAGAAGCAACGACAGACCCTGCCGGGAGCGAGGAAGGCAGTCCCACGGACAAGCAAAACACAGAAACACAAGGAGCATACAGGCAAGACATAGATGAGCAGGAGGCAGAAATCCAAAGTGCAGACAACCAAAGCACAGGCCCTCAAGGTGCAGACAACCAAAGCGCAGAATCCCAAGATGCAGATAATCAGAGCGCAGAAATCCAGGCCGCAGATATCCCCAATAGAGCTGTCCAATACACAGAGCAGGCCGGCGAAGGAAAAATTGACGGGGCAGAGATGTCATCGTCTCTTTCCCTGGTCTATTTTCTCTCCGAATATTTCCTTCCGGATACGCAGAAGATTCCCTCTTTCTATATTGCAGAGGAACTTACTGTTTCCAAAGAGAATGGAGAGCAGACCTCAGTTATTAAAATCACGATCCCTCTTTTGCCGAATGCTTCCTATACTGAGCCAGCAGTATATACCCTCCCTCTTTTGTTAAAAGAGGAGTTTCAGGATCTGGGCCAAGGCTGTTCCTATCCTGTAAGCCGGGAGATTTCCCTTCAGGAAGGGGATGGAGGCCAGGGAGTTTATCTCATAAGAAATACAGACTCCCAGATTCTCGCAAAGGCATCTATGACATACCTTGATGTAAAACCGGTATCTGCGGATTTTCAATTGTCTGTAAATACAGCCCCCCAAACGCCTAAGGCAGGGGAACGGCTTACCTATGAGATAGTTTTAAAAAACACAGGCGAAATCCCTCTCACCCAGATACAGCTGAAAAATAATTTTTCTCAGGGAGGCCTCACCCTTGTATGGGAACAGGCACAGGGAGTGACTATGCCGGAGAACGGGCAGGGTGCATTGCTTGATATGCTGGAAAAAGGAGAAACACGGACCTTATATGCCTTTGTGGATCTGCCGGAGAGTCAGGAAGAGACCTTTACAAATATCTTTCATATTATTTGCCAGAATCCGGCCGCGCCTCAGACGGTCCTGGAAAGACAGGCACAGGTGGAAACAGGAGTTACTCCTTTAAAAGCAGAGTTTACTGTAGAGAAGACAGCAGACAGGACTACGGCCTTCCCTGGGGAGACCATTCGCTATCAAATATGCATTCGAAATACAGGAGAAAAAACACTCCATTCTGTTTTAAGTACAGAAAGATTTTTATCCTCTAATATCCAGGCACAGTTTTTAGAAAAAGAAGGAGTAGAGTTAAATGCCGCGAAAAACCAGGCCCTGATCCCTCAGATCCTTCCAGGAGAAGCTTTCGCTCTGGAAGCGGCGGTCACGCTGCCTTTGAATATGGTAAGCCAGGAGCTGATCAACCAGGTGATCGTTGTGAGCCGTGAGACAGGAACCCGTTCCGTTCAGTCTCAGGCAGGAATACAGGTGCAGGCGCTTCCGTCAACACCTACGCCGACTCCATGGCTCACTCAGTATCCTGTACAGAATACACTGTATAAAAGCGGCGGCTCACTGGCCAAGCAGGCTTCTTCTTATCCTAAGACAGAGGATGAATCGCCTATAGCTTTCTGGGCTGTCACGGCGGGAGGCGCTCTTTTGGTCATGGCAGCGGCGTTTCACCTTGGGAAAGGGAAAAGGAAACATTGAAATGACCGGTTAGGTGTGCTATTCTATAAAGGAATCTATACTTAATAGGAAGATTTTTGTTATTTCAGATAGATATGGAGGCTGGAGAAAAAATGAAATTATCATCGCTGTTGGAACGGGTGGAATACACCTGCTGCCAGGGAAGCCTGGACCAGGAAGTGACCACAGTCACTTACGATTCCAGAAAGGCAGAACCTGGATCGATGTTTATCTGCATACGGGGAGCTGTGGTGGACGGACATAAGTTCATTCCCGATGTGGTGGAAAAAGGAGCGAAGGTGCTTGTGGTGGAAGAAGAGACGCAGGTTCCTTCAGGCGTAACGGTCATTCGCGTAAAAGATACCCGTTATGCTATGGCGTTTATCTCCGCCGCGTATTTCGGATATCCCGCGGAAAAACTTAAGACTATAGGGATAACAGGAACGAAAGGAAAAACCACCACCACCTATATGGTAAAATCTATCCTGGAAAATGCCGGCTATAAGGTGGGGCTTATCGGTACCATCGAGGCGATTATCGGAGACAAAGTCATTCCTGCAGCGAATACCACACCGGAATCTTTCGTGATCCAGAAATATTTCCGGGACATGGTGGACGCTGGCTGCGATTGTGTGGTTATGGAGGTTTCCTCTCAGGGGCTGATGCTTCACCGGACCCAGGGATTTATTTTTGATTTCGGAATTTTTACCAATATCGAACCAGATCATATAGGGCCTAATGAGCACAAGGATTTTGCCCATTACCTTGCCTGTAAGTCCTTGCTTTTAAAACAGTGCAGGGTGGGGATCGTAAATCGTGACGATGAACATTTTGACAAGATCATAGAAGGGCATACCTGCACCCTGGAAACCTACGGGTTTTCCCCTGAGGCGGATCTGCGCGCAGAGGATGCCAAGCTGGTAAGCGGAAAAGGATATCTTGGCATTTCCTATCACTTAAAGGGACTTTTGGATTTTCCGGTGGAAATTGATATTCCTGGAAAATTCAGTATTTATAATTCTCTGACAGCAATAGCCATCTGCCGCCATTTTAAGGTATCAGAGGATAATATTATCAAAGCCTTAAAAGTGGCCAAGGTAAAAGGCCGTATCGAAATGGTGAAGGTATCGGATGAATTTACCCTGATGATCGACTATGCCCATAATGCCATGGCGCTGGAAAGCCTTTTGACCACTTTGAGGGAGTACCATCCTCACAGACTGGTGTGCCTTTTTGGCTGTGGAGGCAACCGTTCCAAATACCGCCGGTATGAAATGGGCGAGGTATCCGGAAAGCTTGCGGATCTTACCATCATCACTTCAGATAACCCCAGAGATGAAGAGCCTCAGGCTATTATAGATGATATTAAGATCGGTATCGGGAAAACAAGCGGAAAGTATGTGGAGATCATTGACAGAAAAGAGGCTATCCGTTATGCCATAGAGCATGGCGAGCCGGGAGATATCATCATCCTTGCCGGAAAGGGTCACGAAGATTACCAGGAAATTAAAGGCAAGAAGTACCCCATGGATGAAAGGGTGCTGATTGCAGACATCCTGGCAGAAAGATAAGATGTTACTGGTCACCGTGTGAACAGTAACGATAAGATTGCCTTGCTGCTGGCTGCCGTACGGCCAGTAACTAAGAAAGAGAGAAGCATGATTTTTGCAGATGTAATTGTAGATATTTCCCACGAAAAACTTGACAGATGCTTCCAATATATTGTACCCCGGGAGCTGGAGCAGGAGATAGGGATCGGCATGGTAGTGGAGATGCCTTTTGGAAATGGGAACCGCATACGGAAAGGATATGTGATCGGTCTTTCAGACCAATCCAGATTCGACGTAAACAGAATGAAGACCATCCAAAGACTGTGCAATGGAGAAGAAACCACGGAATCCCGGCTGATCGCCCTTGCATCCTGGATGCGGGAACGCTATGGAGCTACTATGATCCAGGCTTTAAAAACAGTGATCCCTGTTCAGGAAAAAGTAAAAACAAAGGAAAAACGCCGGATCTGCCTTTCTGTGCCAGCAGAAGAGGCAAATGCGCTCATGGAGAAACTGGAGGGAGGAAGATGCAAGGCCAGGACCAGGCTTCTTCGGGCTCTTTTAAAAGAAAAAGAGCTGGACTATACCAAGGCGGCCAAGGAGCTTGGAGTGACTCAGAATGTGATCAAGCCTTTGCTGGAAGAAGGGGTCATCTGTATTAAGCACGACCAGGTATACCGGACGCCTGCAAATCCTTCCTCCATGCCGGGAGATCGGGAATGGAGCTTAAGTCCCCCTCAAAGAGAGGCGGTCTCCCTGATAAAAAATGAATGGTCTATGGGAAAACGGCCGGTGCTTCTTCACGGCGTCACAGGAAGCGGAAAGACCCAGGTATATATGGAGCTGATAGAAGAAACGCTGAAGGAGGGAAAACAGGCTATTGTCCTTATCCCTGAGATTGCCCTTACTTATCAGACGGTGAGAAGATTTTATGCCAGGTTTGGAGAGGGCGTTTCAGTCCTTAACTCCAAGCTTTCCCAGGGGGAGCGGTATGATCAGTTTAAACGGGCAAAAAAGGGAGAGATCCAGGTGATGGTAGGCCCCCGCTCGGCCTTGTTTACTCCTTTTCCTGAGCTTGGCCTTATTATTATCGATGAAGAACATGAACCTACATATAAAAGTGAAAACACACCCAGGTATCATGCCAGAGAGACAGCAGTAAAAAGAGCCCAGCTGGAGGATGCCAGGGTGCTGTTAGGCTCTGCCACTCCTTCTCTGGCTTCTTATAGCCGCGCTATGTCCGGGGAATACGCACTGGTGACACTAAAAGGCCGATATGGAAACAGCATTCTGCCGGAGGTATTAATTGTAGATTTACGGGAAGAATTAAAAGAAGGGAATCGTTCTATATTAAGCAGAAAGCTCAGAACCGCCATTTCGGATCGCCTGTCTAAAAAAGAGCAGGTCATGCTGTTTTTAAATAGGAGAGGATATGCCGGCTTTGTTTCCTGCAGATCCTGCGGGCAGGTGATGAAATGTCCCCACTGTGACGTTTCCCTTTCAGAGCATAACAACGGCAGGCTGGTGTGCCATTACTGCGGCTACGAGCAGAGAAAGCCGGAGAAATGTCCGGTATGCGGTTCGCCTTATATCGGAGGCTTTAAGGCAGGCACCCAGCAGATAGAGCAGGTGATACAGAAGTCCTTTCCAGGCGCCAGGGTGCTTCGGATGGATTTCGATACCACCAGGCATAAAGGAAGCTATGAGAAGATCCTGGCGTCTTTCGCCGCTCATGAGGGGGATATCCTCGTGGGAACGCAGATGATCGTTAAGGGACATGACTTCCCGGATGTAACACTTGTGGGTGTGATCGCTGCGGATCTGTCTTTAAACGCGGAGGATTATCAGTGTGCGGAGAGAACTTTTCAGCTTTTGACCCAGGCGGTTGGACGTTCCGGAAGGGGAAAGAAGGCGGGAGAAGCGATCATACAGACTTATAATCCGGAGCATTACAGCATTGAGGCTGCCGCAAGGCAGGATTACGAAGCTTTTTATAAGGAAGAAATGAGTTACCGCACCCTTCTCGATTATCCACCCTGTTCCCATATGCTGGCAGTGCTGGCGTCCAGTCCGGACGAAGCACTCTTAGAGCAGGGGATGGAATATCTGGCAAGATTCGTAGGAAGGATTTATTCCGGACCGGATCTTCACGTGATCGGCCCTGCCTATGCCGCGGTGGGAAAGGTAAACGATGTGTACAGAAAGGTCCTTTACTTAAAGCATAAGGAGGGCAGCGTGCTCTTTGCTGTAAAAGACCGGCTGGAAAAATACATAGAAATTAATTCGGGATTTCGAAAAATATATATACAATTTGATTTTGTTTAGAGGAAAGGAAGAGATAGAGATGGCGATTAGAACGATCAGAATCCAGGGAGACGAGGTACTTACGAAAAAAAGCAGGCCGGTTAAGGAGATGACGCCGCGCCTTAAAGAATTGATCGCGGATATGCTGGATACCATGTACGAGGCAAACGGAGTAGGGCTGGCAGCGCCCCAGGTAGGGATCTTAAGACGGATCGTTACTATTGATGTGGGCGAAGGCCCCATTGTTCTGGTGAATCCGGAGATCATAGAGACAGATGGAGAGCAGACCGGAGACGAGGGCTGCTTAAGCGTTCCGGGGATGTCCGGACAGGTGACACGGCCGAATTATGTGAAAGTCCGGGCCCTGGATATGGATATGAACCAGGTGGAATATGAGGGAGAAGAGCTTTTAGCCAGGGCCTTCTGCCATGAGATCGATCACCTGGATGGAAAGATGTACACCGATCTGGTGGAGGGAGAGCTTCACCGGGTAACTTATGAAGACGAGGAGGAAGAGGAATAAAATATGAAGCTGGTTTATATGGGAACACCGGATTTTGCAGTCATGCCTCTTCAGGCGCTGGTGGAAGCCGGCTATCCGGTAGAGGCGGTGATCACGCAGCCGGATAAGCCGAAGGGAAGAGGCAAGGAGCTTAAGCCTACTCCGGTAAAGGAAGAAGCGCAAAAGCATGGCATTGCCGTGTATCAGCCGCAGAAGGTAAAGGATCCGGATTTTATAAAGACGTTGGAGCAGATAGGGCCGGATATCATCATAGTAGCGGCCTTTGGGCAGATCATTCCCAGACAGGTGCTGGAACTGCCGAAATTCGGATGTATCAACATCCATGCTTCTCTCCTTCCGAAATACAGAGGGGCAGCGCCCATTCAGCAGGCGGTCATTGACGGAGAAAAAGAATCCGGCGTAACGATCATGAAAATGAGTGCCGGGCTGGATACAGGCGATATGATCGCTAAGGTTGTGGTGCCTTTGGATAAGGAAGAGACGGGAGGCAGCCTTTTTGATAAACTTGCAAAAGCAGGGGCGAAGCTTTTGATCGAGACGCTTCCATCCATCTTTGACGGCACGGCTGTATATGAAAAACAGCCAGAGGAAAGTCCGACCCCCTATGCGGGAATGATCACCAAGCAGATGGGGCTCATGGATTTTGGCAAGGATGCCTGGGCATTGGAGCGGCTTGTGAGGGGAATGGATCCCTGGCCAAGCGCATATACCTATCTGGACGGAAAGGTATTAAAGGTCTGGAAGAGCAAGGTGAGGGAAGAAGAGAGCAGCAGCATGCCCGGCACGGTTTTGCTCACAGATAAAAAAGGAATCCATGTGGCCTGCGCAAAAGGAATCCTGGTGCTTACAGAGATACAGCTTGCCGGAAAAAAACGTATGAGCGCAGATGCTTTCCTGCGTGGATATTCCATTAAAAAAGGTACTGTGCTGGGAGGAGGAGAATAGGTTAATTACCCTATTGCCGGTCAACTTGCGACCGGTAATAATTAGAAGTATATAATTACATGCCACACCCGGACCACGCACCAGCTGCTTGGTCACGGGCCAGTATGATTCAACAGGCAATTTGGCTAAAGCGAAGCGAACTTTAAATGCCCAATTGCCCGTTACTGGTCACTGTGTGACCAGTAACAGTATATATTGACTGTAAAGTTGTGGGAGTATACAAAAATAAAGGAGTGAGCGCAATGTTTGGATACGGATATGGATACAGATGGGGATTTGACTGGACGTATCTGCTTTTGATCGCTGGTCTGATCCTGTCACTTTTGGCATCGGCAAAATTAAAAAGCACCTTTTCTGTTTACAAAAGACAGCGAAGCGCTTCAGGGCTTACAGGAGCTCAGACTGCCCAGAGGATACTGAGAGCGGCTGGGATTTTCGATGTACAGGTGGTTCCTGTGCAGGGCAGCCTTACGGATCATTATGACCCTGTGAAAAAGGTAGTTCGGCTGTCCCAGGACGTTTATAACCAAACTTCTCTGGCCGCGGTAGGAGTGGCTGCCCATGAGTGCGGACACGCAATCCAGCATGCCAGAAATTATGCTCTTTTAAATATCCGAAGCGCTATCGTGCCGGCGGCGAACATTGGAGCGAATATTTCCTGGCCGCTGTTTATCCTGGGGCTGATCTTTTCCATTCAGCCGCTGATCACACTGGGGATCCTTTTGTTTTCTCTGGCTGTCCTTTTTCAGCTTGTGACTCTGCCTGTGGAGGTAAATGCTTCTTCCAGGGCTCTGCGCATGCTGGAAACTACAGGGATTTTAAGCCCCAGCGAAAACAAAGGGGCAAGAAAAGTTTTAACAGCCGCGGCCCTTACCTATGTGGCTGCCCTTGCTTCCTCCATCCTGCAGCTTTTGAGATTAGTGATACTTGCAGGAGGACGCAGACGTGACTAATGGAATCAATACCAGAGAATTGATCCTGGAAATATTATTAGAGATCGAGCAGGAAGGGCAGCACAGTCATATTGCCATTCGAAACGCTCTGTCAAAATACCAGTTTCTTCCTAAACAGGAGAGGGCCTTTATCACAAGAGTCTGTGAAGGAACACTGGAATATCGAATATTAATAGATTATATAATAGATTCTTTTTCAAAAATTACAGTAGATAAAATGAAGCCGGCTATCCGGGAAATTTTAAGAAGCGCGGTGTATCAGCTGAAATTCATGGACAGCGTACCGGACAGCGCCGTATGCAACGAAGCGGTGAAGCTGGCTCAGCGCAAGGGATTTTATAATCTGAAGCCTTTTGTAAACGGGGTTCTCCGAACGGCAGCAAGGCAAATGCAGGAGCTAAAGTATCCCTCCAGGGAGACAGACCTTGTGCGGTATCTTTCTGTGAAATATTCTATGCCGGAAAATCTGGTCGTCCGATGGCTTGGGGATTACGGAGAGGAAACGACAGAGTGTATGCTGAAGGATTTTCTTACAGAGAAGCCTCTTACGGTACGCTGCCGTACCTACCGTTCTTCCATGGAGGAGATTATACAAAGCCTCACGGATCAGGGAGTAGAGGTAGAACCGGCTCCGTATCTTCCATATGCCTGTACCATTTCCGGATTTAATCATATTTTAAGTCTGGACGCTTTTATTCAGGGAAAGATTCAGGTACAGGACGTGAGCTCCATGTTTGTAGCTGAGGCGGCAGACCCGAAAAAAGGCGATTATGTGATCGACCTATGCGCGGCACCCGGAGGAAAGAGCCTTCACATCGGAGATAAAATGGAAGGCTACGGGACAGTGGACGCCAGGGATATCAGCCAGGGAAAGATTGACCTGATCGAGGAAAATATAAGAAGGACCGGTTCTATCAATGTGCAGACAAAGGTGCAGGATGCCACGGTATTTGACCTGGATTCTGAGTTTAAGGCGGATATCGTCATTGCGGATGTACCCTGTTCCGGATACGGCGTGATAGGGAAAAAACCGGAAATCAAATACAGGATGACGCCCCAGAAGCAGGAAGAGCTGGTGATCCTTCAAAGGACCATCCTGGATAGGGCGGCAGAGTATGTAAAACCAAGAGGAACTCTGATCTTCAGTACCTGTACTATTGCAAAAGAAGAAAATGAAGAAAACATGCTGTGGTTTCTAAATAACCATCCTTTCCGATTGGAAAGCCTGGACGCGTATCTGCCCGAGGAACTTCATTCGGAGACAACGGCTCTTGGATACCTTCAGTTCCTTCCGGGCATACATAAGACAGATGGGTTCTTCATTGCGAAATTCAGAAGGAAATAGGATTGGAAAAATGGACAGAAAAGATATAAGATCCATGACCATAGAAGAACTGAAAGTGCTGATGGGAGAGCTTGGAGAAAAGCCTTTTCGGGCGAAACAGGTATACGGATGGTTTCATGAAAAGCTGGTCTCTTCCTATGATGAGATGACCAATCTTCCTAAAAGCCTCAGGGAAAAGCTTTCCGCTTATCCCATTAATCCGCTTAAAGCCGTGGATGTACAGGTCTCCCGGCTGGATGGAACCAGAAAATATTTGTTCCGTTTAAGTGATGGAAATGTGATAGAAAGCGTGCTTATGCGCTATAAACATGGAAATTCCGTGTGCATTTCTTCTCAGGTAGGCTGCAGGATGGGCTGCCGTTTCTGCGCTTCTGCCATTGGAGGACTGACCAGAAATCTGACTGCAGGGGAGATGCTGGATCAGATTTACCGCATACAGGTTCTGACCGGGGAAAGAGTTTCTAACGTAGTTGTTATGGGAACGGGAGAACCTTTGGATAATTATGAGAATCTTCTGCGGTTTATCCGCATTCTCACGGAAGAAGGGGGGCTGCATATCAGCCAGAGAAATCTTACGGTTTCCACCTGCGGGATAGTGCCTAAGATAAGAGAGCTGGCAGGGGAAAAACTGCAGATGACCCTGGCCCTTTCCCTTCATGCCCCAAACGATGAAAAACGCCGGGAGCTGATGCCCATAGCCAGAAAGTATACGATAGAGGAAATTCTTGCAGCTTGTGAGTATTATTTTAAAGAAACCGGGCGCAGGATCACTTTCGAGTACAGTCTTGTGGCAGGAGTAAACGATTCCCAGGCGGATGCGGCCCAACTTGCGGACAGAATAAAAAGTATAAACTGTCATGTGAACCTGATCCCGGTGAATCCGGTAAAAGAGCGTTCTTTCAGGCGTTCTGCCCGGGAGGCAGTGGAAAAATTTAAAATAAAACTTGAAAAATACGGAATAAATGTTACTATTAGAAGGGAAATGGGCGGCGATATAGACGGTGCCTGTGGACAACTGAGAAAAAGTTACATGGAAAAAACAGAAAGCGAGAAGTGACATGAGGGTATATTCAGCTACAGATGTAGGGCAAAAACGGAAGATGAATCAGGATTATGTGTTCGTGTCCGAAAGCCCGGTTGGAAATCTACCGAACCTGTTTGTCGTCGCAGATGGAATGGGAGGTCATAATGCAGGAGATTTTGCCTCTTCCCATGCGGTAAAAACATTAGTGGATGAGATTTCGGAAGATGAGGACTTTAATCCGGTTAAAGTGATCCGTCATGCCATTGAAACTGCAAATACGGAAATCGTGGACCAGGCGGAAAGGGACGAGTACCTGCGTGGGATGGGAACGACTATGGTCGTGGCTACCATTGTAGGACATTATGCCTATGTGGCAAATGTGGGAGACAGCCGCCTTTATGTGATCCAGGAAAAAATCCATCAGGTGACAAAGGATCATTCTCTTGTGCAGGAAATGGTCAGGATGGGAGAGCTTAAGGAAGAAGAGGCCAGAAACCATCCGGATAAAAATATCATTACAAGGGCTTTAGGCGCAGAGAAGACAGTGGATATTGATTTCTTTGATCTGAAGCTGGAACCAGGCAGTATCATCCTAATGTGTTCCGATGGTCTGAGCAATATGGTGGAGGATGCGAAACTGCAGCAGATCGTTACAATGCCAGGCAGAGAGCTTGGTGAAAAAGGGGAGGAACTGCTTCGGGAAGCGAATCAGAATGGCGGAAAAGATAATATTGCGATTGTATTGATAGAGCCATTCACAAATGAGGTGGAAAAATGTTAAAGACAGGAATGATCATAGCTGAACGTTATGAAATATTAGCGAAAATAGGAACAGGCGGCATGGCGGACGTCTATAAAGCAAAGGATCATAAGCTGAACCGTTTCGTTGCTGTTAAGGTATTAAAAGCCGAGTTCCGGGAAGACACTACTTTTGTTCGGAAATTCAGAAGAGAGGCTCAGGCGGCTGCAGGGCTGACCCATCCGAATATTGTGAATGTGTTCGATGTAGGTGATGACGAAGGCGTATATTACATCGTAATGGAGCTGATTGAAGGGATCACGCTGAAGGAATACATTGCGAAGAAGGGAAAGCTGTCCATTAAAGAGGCGACCAGTATTGCCATTCAGGTATCCATGGGATTGGAGGCAGCCCACAGCCACGGGATCGTGCACCGGGATGTAAAACCCCAGAATATCATTATCTCTACGGATGGAAAGGTAAAGGTTACAGACTTTGGCATTGCCAGGGCGGCTTCTTCCAATACGATCAGTTCTAATGTGATGGGCTCTGTACACTATAGTTCGCCGGAACAGGTGCGGGGCGGATACAGTGATGAAAAGAGCGATATTTATTCTCTGGGAATCACCATGTATGAGATGGTGACGGGAAGAGTGCCTTTTGACGGGGATACCACGGTTGCAATTGCGATCAAACATCTTCAGGAGGAGATGGTTCCTCCGAGTGTGTACACAGAAGAGCTGCCTTACAGTCTTGAACAGATCATTTATAAATGTACACAGAAAAGTGTAGACCGCAGATACAGCTGTATGGAAGAAGTGATCGCGGATCTGAAGCATTCTCTGATTGATCCTCAGGGTGATTTCGTAAAAATGAATTCGGTGGATCATGATGCGAAAACCGTAGTTATCTCTGATGAAGAACTGGGAGAGATCAAGCATTCGCCTAAGCAGGGATCAAGAACTTCTTCTGATCTTTTAGAGGAAAAAGAAGATTCCAGATCTTACGACAAGGATTATGATGACGACACAGACGAGGAAGAGCGTTTAAGAAGACGCGTCAGAGAAAAACAGCGCCGCAATACGCGCAAGCCTCCCAAGGGAAGAAGCGATACAGGGCGCGTGATCACCATAGCTGCATTGTTGGTGGGAGCGATCCTTCTTGTGGCTTTGATCTTTTTTATTGTAAGAGCTACAGGCCTTCTTGATGGAAACAGCAATACAGAAGAGCCTCAGCAGACAGAAGAGGAAGAGACCACTCTGGCGACGGTTCCTGATTTCCTGGGAAAGACAGAGGCAGAAGTAGCGGAACTGGCGGCAGCCCAGAATCTTGGAACACAGATGGTGGGTGAGGAAGCCTCAACCCAGGAGAGAGGAAGGGTTTCTTATCAGGATATCCCGGCGGGCACTCAGGTGGAACCGCATACCACAGTAAAATATCGCATCAGTACAGGTTCTCAGGAAGTAACTGTTCCTGATGTGGATGGAAGGACTGGAATCGACGCCCAGCAGGTGCTGGAAGATATGGGCCTTACCGTGGAAGTGCAGAAAGAATACAGTGAACTGGATGACAGCGGTTACGCGGTAGTAGAGCCGGGTTATGCTTATTACACTACACCTGAAGCAGGAAGTACAGTAACTACAGGGGATACAGTGACTTTGGTAGTCAGCAGAGGCGTGGATTACGGAAGCAGCGCAGAGGTGCCAAGCGTTGTGGGAATGAGTGAAAATGACGCGATAACGACTCTCGGCAAATGGCTTACGGTAAACGTAGTGGAGGAGCAGAATGCAGATGTAGAGGCAGGAGAGGTTATCTCCCAGTCTCCGGAGGCTTATTCCTATGCAAATCCAGATGAAGCCATCACCATTACCGTAAGCACGGGAGATACACCGCCTTCACAGGAGACAGCGGACAGTACTTCTGCGGATTATGCGCAGCAGCAGGCTGCGGTTGAGGCAGGAGAAGTGTGGAAATGTACCCAGAGTCTGAACACTCCGGTTGGATATTCCGGCGGTCTTGTACGTATGGAGCTTATCCAGGAAGTAGGCGGAGAGCCCACTGTAACTATGATCGTAGACGAGCAGCAGGTACAGTTCCCATATAAATTGGATATCACCGGAGCTCCCGGCGTGGCAGAGGGAACCATTGTCCTTTACGAAAAGATTGACAATCAGTACCAGAAGCTGGGAAATTACACCATAACCTTTGAAAAAGTGGAGTAATTTATGCTGGGAAAAATTATAAAAGGCATTGCCGGTTTTTATTATGTGTATGCAGAAGATGAGGAGATTTACGCATGCAAGGCTAAGGGGATCTTCCGAAAGGATAACCAGAAGCCGCTGGTAGGGGATGATGTGGAGATCACAGTTCTTCATGAAAAAGATAAGGAAGGCAGTTTGATCCGCATCCTCCCCCGGAAAAATTTTTTGATCCGTCCGGCAGTGGCCAATGTAGATCAGGCCTTTGTGATTTTTGCTCTGGAGGATCCCAAGCCGAACTTCATGCTTCTGGACCGATTCCTTATTATGATGGAGCAGGCCGGCCTTCCGGCAAAGATATGCTTTAACAAGAAAGATCTGGCCAGGGAAGACGAGACTGCTCATATATGTGAGATTTACAGAAACTGCGGGTATCAAGTAATCCTTTCCAGTACGGTAAAACAGGAGGGGATAGAAGAAATACGGAATGCTCTTAGAGGAAAGACTACTGTGGTAGCCGGACCTTCCGGGGTAGGAAAATCCTCCCTGACAAATACTCTCCAGGGAGAAATAAAAATGGAGACCGGAGAGATCAGCAAAAAGCTTAAAAGAGGCCGGCACACTACACGGCATTCACAGGTGATTCCCATTGGAAAGGATACGTATCTCATGGATACGCCTGGTTTTTCTTCCCTGTATCTTACAGATATGGAGGAAGGAGAGCTGAAGGACTATTTCAGGGAATTTAGAAAATATGAGGGACAGTGCCGGTTTCAGGGATGCGTTCATATTCATGAGCCGGGATGCGCGGTCAAGGAGGCTTTAAAGAGTCAGGAGATCAGCTCTCTGCGTTATGAGGATTACTTGGGCTTATATGAGGAATTAAAAGAGAAAAGGAGATATTAAATGGAATATCAGTTGTGCCCTTCTATATTATCAGCAGATTTTAATCGCTTGGGCGAACAAATCAAGGCCCTGGAGCGCGCCGGGGTAAAATGGCTTCATATTGATGTGATGGACGGAGATTTTGTGCCCAGTATTTCTTTTGGAATGCCGGTGATCAAATCAATCCGTAAGGAGTCCAGTCTGTTTTTTGACGTACATTTAATGGTGAGCGCGCCGGAAAGATATATTAAGGATTTTGCGGAGTGCGGAGCGGATTCTATTACTGTCCATGCGGAAGCCTGTGAGGATCTGGAAAGGGCGATCCAGCTGATCCGGGATGCCGGAGCGGAGGTGGGGATATCCATCAAGCCGGCTACGCCGGTGAATGATATCAGTCATTTCCTGGATGATGTTGATACGGTTCTGGTAATGACTGTTCAGCCGGGGTTCGGCGGACAGAAATATATAGAGGACTGTACGGAAAAGATCCAGGAGCTTAGAGAACTGATCCAAAAAGAAGACTTGGATGTAAACATTCAGGTAGACGGAGGAATAAACGATGATACTCTGGAGACTGTGATCAGGGCGGGAGCGAATCTTTTAGTGGCAGGCTCTTATGTGTTCCAGGGGGATCTGGAAGCCAATACAAGAAAGATCATAGATAAGATCCAGGAGATCAGTGAAGAGGTTGAATAAGGGATTTATGATCGATACGATAATTGTAAGCGGGGGCAATATCCAAAAAGATTTTGCCCTCGATTTTTTGAAAAATCAGATTAGAAAAATTGATAATGCCATCCCTGTTCTGATAGCAGCGGACAAGGGAGTGGAGTTTTTTATGGATACGGAATATGCTCCGGCAATTGCTGTAGGTGACTTTGACAGCTTGTCAGAAAAAGGCAGAAAATATCTCCGTGCGCACAAAGAGACAGAGATTATAAGCCTTAAGCCGGAAAAAGATGATTCCGACACGCAGTCAGCCATGAACCTGGCTATTGACAGAAGAGCCAGGAATATCCTGCTTTTAGGGGCTACCGGCACTAGGATGGATCATTTTATGGCAAACCTGGGACTTTTAAGCTTAGGGAAAAAAAGGGGCGCAAAGGTTGCCATTGTAGATGCCAACAATTACATTTCCCTCATCCCAAGCGGCAGCGTAATTAAGAAGGAGGGGCAGTTTGGAAAATATGTTTCCTTTTTTCCTGTAGGAGGAGAGGTGGAGGGGCTTACTTTAGTTGGCTTTAAGTATCCTCTGTCCCGCTATCATCTTAAGCCGGAGGACAGTGGACTTACGGTGAGCAATGAGCTTATAGGAGACGAAGCGGCTGTTTTCTATGAATCCGGCACGCTCATGATGATCATGTCCAGGGATTAGTCGCCGCATATAGGAAAGGTAAGCGCCGGATTTTGGACCGGCAAAGCCAAATTGCCGGATATATGGCGGCAGAGTATTTATTTTGCCGGGAGAAAGTAGTATAATTAGTGTGTATTATATAGTAACTATACGTTTGTTATAATTTATATTGAAAATTAAGCGGGAATCGTGTAAATTGATGTAGGAAAATAAACAGAAAGGCGAAAACCGGAAAGAATGCTCTTTTGGTGCGGCTGTCTGATGAAAAAATAGGCAGCGCAAGAGAAGAAAGCGGTTTTCGGATAGGTATACAGAAAAATGAAACTGGGAATCGTTGGACTGCCTAACGTGGGAAAAAGCACATTGTTTAATTCTTTGACAAAAGCCGGTGCGGAATCTGCGAATTATCCTTTTTGCACCATTGACCCTAACGTGGGGATCGTTACCGTACCGGACGAAAGACTGAAACTTTTAGGAGATTTTTACCATTCTAAGAAAGTGACGCCTGCGGTAATCGAGTTTGTGGATATTGCGGGACTTGTAAAGGGCGCGTCCAAGGGAGAGGGTCTGGGAAACCAGTTCCTGGCAAATATCCGGGAGGTAGATGCCATAGTCCATGTGGTGCGCTGCTTTGAAGATTCTAATGTAGTTCATGTGGACGGCAGCATCAATCCTCTTAGGGATATCGAAACCATCAATCTGGAACTGATCTTTTCAGATTTGGAAATCCTGGAACGCAGGATCGCGAAGGTGACAAAGACAGCCCGCATGGATAAAGAGGCGGCAAAGGAGCTGACCTTCCTTGAAAAGATCAAGGCGCACCTGGAAGAGGGAAAAATGGCCATCACCATGGAGCTGGAAAATGAGGATGAAGAGCATTTCATGGCCGGCTATAATCTCCTTACCTGGAAGCCCGTGATCTATGCGGCGAATGTTGCGGAGGATGATCTGGCGGATGAGGGAGAGGGCAATGCTTTTGTCCAGGAAGTAAAAAAATACGCAGAAGAGCAAAACAGTGAGATTTTTGTGATCTGTGCCCAGATCGAGCAGGAGATAGCGGAGCTTGACGAGGATGAAAGGAAGATGTTCCTGGAAGACCTGGGACTTTCACAGTCGGGACTGGAGAAGCTGGTTAAGGCAAGTTACCGTATTCTGGGGCTTATGAGCTTTTTGACAGCAGGGGAAGATGAAACCAGAGCCTGGACGATTAAGATCGGGACAAAGGCGCCCCAGGCAGCAGGAAAGATTCATACAGACTTTGAAAGAGGATTTATTAAAGCAGAAGTTGTCAATTATCAGGACCTTCTGGACTGCGGTTCATACGCAGGAGCAAGGGAAAAGGGCCTGGTGCGCATGGAAGGGAAAGAATACGTTGTACAGGATGGAGATGTGATTTTATTCCGGTTTAACGTATGATAAAGGTGTGTTATGGATATGTCGATTCGTTTTCCCAATCTTGGCATTGATCTGGATTATGTGGGAAAGTCTGTTCATATATTTGGCTTTGAGATAACCATATACGGAATATTGATCGCGGCGGGCATGCTTCTTGGAATCTGTTTTGTGGTACTGGAAGCGAAAAGAAAAAATTATGACCAGGATAAATATCTGGATATGATGATCCTTTCTCTCATTGGGGCGGTGATCGGGGCCAGGCTTTATTATGTGGCTTTTTCCTGGAACCTTTACCGGGGCAGCCTTTTGGAGATCCTTAACACCAGAAACGGCGGCATGGCTTTTTACGGCGGCCTTCTGGGAGGGGCGGCGGCAGCGGCTCTTTTCTGCAAGATAAAAAAACAGTCCTTCTGGGCTATGGCAGATATAGCCTGCATGGGACTTCTGATCGGGCAGATCATAGGAAGATGGGGAAACTTTTTTAACAGAGAATCCTTTGGAGAATATACAGACAGTCTTTTTGCCATGCAGGTTCCTCTTTCTGCAGTACATGCAGGGGAAGTAACTGCGGCTATGCGGGAGCATCTGGAGACGATTGACGGTATTTCTTATATACAGGTGCATCCGGCGTTTTTATATGAGAGTGTATGGTGCCTGCTTCTGCTTCTTATCCTTCTGGCTCTAAGGAGGAGAAAAAGATACGATGGGGAAATCTTTATGGAATACCTGGCAGGCTACGGACTCGCCCGCTTTTTTCTTGAGTGGATCCGCACGGACAGTCTTTGCTGGCCAGGAACCAGGATTGCGGTTTCACAGGTGATCTCGGCGTTTTTGTTCCTGTTTTTTACTATGGTGGTGCTGGTGCGGCGGACTATGGTGAAAAAAAGGGAGGAAATACGAAAACGCAGACGGGAAGCTTTTTATCAGGCAGAGGAAAAGGCTGCAGGAGAGGATCAGGATTGGAGTGTTCCTAATAGGGAGCAGGAGAGCCTCTTGGAGGAAACAGACTTAAAGGATGGATCTGAAGACGAGGCAGGAAAGAGCGCCGGCGATGAGTCTCCAGAGGAAGAACCAGAAGAAATTGCCGGAGAGGATTCTCCTGAGACAAGAGAAAAAGAGAGCGCTGGTAAGGAGTTACCCGAAGAAGAATCTGAAGAGAGTGCCGGCGATTCTCTGCCGGAGAAAGAACCTGGAGAGAGCGCCGTTATGGATTTGCCGGAAATTGATCCAAGTGAGAGAACGGATACGGACCCGCAGGAAGGGGAAACGGATAAGAAAACCATTCCGGATGGGATAGAAAAGATTCCGAAAGATACAGAATCCCAAAATCCTTCAGAAAAAGAGCGGGATGAGAAAACCAGTCTGGACGAGGATCCTGTCAAAGAAAACATAGAATAAGTGTAAAAAGGCATTCGCAAAATAAAAAAGCGAGTGCTTTTTTTATGGAATCATCCGTACTTCCGCTGCTTGGGACGCGGCGATTCATAATCAGAGCTTTCCGGTTTTACTTAAAAAACGTATGTTCAGCCTTGTTTTTTACATAGTTATGGGGTAGAATAGACACATAAGTGGTAGAAAGTGGAGAATAGTGGTGGTAGATGGAGGCAAAGTGGCAGAGAAATCCATTTGCCCCAGGAGGCACGAAGGGGAGAATCGTGTTTCCCGAGAGTAGGTGAGTTACATGTTCATGGGAGAATATAATCATACGATCGACGCGAAGGGGCGTTTGATTATCCCTTCTAAGTTCAGAGAACTCTTAGGGGAAGAGTTCGTACTGACTAAGGGACTGGATGGTTGTCTTTCTATCTATCCTATGGATGAATGGGAAGCCTTTGAAGAAAAGCTCAGAACCTTACCACTTACGAATAAAAACGCAAGAACCTTCTCACGTTTCTTTGTAGCAGGCGCCACGGTCTGTGAGCTGGACAAGCAGGGGAGAATTCTCGTACCGCAGACGCTGCGGGAGTTTGCGGGTCTGGAAAAAGATGTGGTTTTGACAGGAAATCTGAACCGGATTGAAGTCTGGAGCAAAGAAAAGTGGAGCGAGAACTGCAATTATGATGATATGGACAGTATTGCACAGGGTATGCAGGACATGGGTATCATCATCTAAGAGTTACGCCGAGGGAATCCCACAGGAGACGCATATGGAATTTAAACATGAATCTGTATTGCTAAAGGAGACCATTGAAGGCTTAAGGGTAAAGCCGGATGGAATCTATGTGGATGGAACTTTAGGAGGAGCGGGACATGCCGTAAAGGTATGTGAGAAACTTTCTGCCAAGGGGAGATTTATTGGCATAGATCAAGACCAGGATGCGATAATTGCTGCGAGTGGGAGACTGGCGCCTTATGGGGATAAGGTGACGGTCATTCGCAGCAATTATTGTTACATGGCAGAGGAACTTCATGCCCGCAATATCCGCCAGGTGGACGGTATCCTGCTGGACCTGGGGGTTTCATCCTATCAGCTGGATAATGAAACGCGTGGTTTTTCTTACCGCGCAGATGCACCGCTTGACATGCGGATGGATCAAAGACAAAGCCGGACAGCAGGAGACATTGTCAACGGCTATGAAGAAAAAGAATTGTACCGTATCATTCGGGATTACGGAGAAGATAAATTTGCAAAAAATATCGCGAAGCATATTGCTGCGGCAAGAGAGAAAGCTCCCATTGAAACGACAGGACAGCTGACGGAAATCATCCGGGGAGCGATTCCCATGAAAATGCAGGTGTCCGGAGGCCATCCCGCCAAGCGGACTTTTCAGGCCATCAGGATTGAGCTTAACAGAGAACTGGAGGTTTTGAGGGACTCTTTGGATGGAATGATCGATCTGTTAGGAGACGGGGGAAGAATCTGTATCATTACTTTTCATTCCCTGGAGGATCGCATTGTAAAGACGATTTTCAGAAAAAATGAGAATCCCTGCACCTGTCCGCCGGATTTTCCAGTATGTGTCTGCGGTAAAAAATCCAAAGGAAAAGTGATCACCAGAAAACCGATCCTCCCAAGCCAGGAAGAAATGGAGAGAAATCCCCGTTCCAAAAGCGCGAAGTTGAGAATCTTTGAAAGAGTAATTTAGGTTAACAGCAGTAAAGCAGTAAAAGGGGCAGAAAATGGCAAGGACAGACAGAGCGGAAACAGCCAGAAGAACAGCGGCAGCCGTACGAAATAACAGAGGAATGTATGTAGATGGAAATACAGCCAGGAGACTTCAGGAGGTTCCGGCGAGGAAAAGACGTCCTGCGCAGGTAAAACGGAAACGCGCGGAAACAAAGAGAAAAGAACAACTGGCTGCGGCGCGTCCGCACAAGCTTAGCAAGGAGACACAGAGAAACAGAGAAAAGGCTATGAATATGAATCTTGGCTTTGTGATTTTTCTTTCAATGGTCTCAGCAGCAGTTTTGTTTTTCTGCATTAATTATCTTCAGTTAAAATCTGAGATAACAGGCAGGATGAGCGATGTGGCCGCACTGGAGTCGGAGCTTTCCCAGTTAAAAGAGGATAACGATGCTTATTACAGTCAGGTTACTTCTAATGTGGATCTGACAGAGATCAAGCAGATCGCCATTGGACGCCTTGGAATGAAGTACCCTTCTGAGGAACAGACTATGACGTACCAGACGGCGCGCAGCAGCTATGTAAGACAGTATCAGGACATTCCGGATTCTAAGTAGGTGATGAGTAATTGAGCAGCAAAAAGAACAGAAATAGAAAAATACCTGAAAAAAAGATTAATTATCAGATGAGAAAGAAGCTAGTAGTACTCTTTGGAGGAGTATTACTAGCTTTAGTAGGTTTGACGGTCAGGATTACTTATATTAACGCAACGAGCGGAAATAAATATAGAAAGCAGGTTTTAAGCCAGGCGCAGCAAAGATATGAAAGCCGGGTCCTTCCTGCTAAAAGAGGCGACATTTATGACAGGAACGGAAATCTATTGGCTACCAGCAATAAAGTTTATAATGTGATCTTAGATTGTAAGGCAGTAAATTCCAATGAAGATTATATAGAGCCTACAGTAAACGCACTGGTGAATATTTTAGGGCTGGATGAGGAAGATATCCGCGACCGTTTGAATGATCCCAGCACAGAAAACAGCCAGTATCAGATTCTGAAAAAAGAATTGTCTATGGATGAGAAGAAGGCCTTTGACGAGTACACCACGATTTCTGAGGACAGTACTCTTACCCCGGAAGAGGAGAAGGAGAGAAACAATGTTCAGGGAGTATGGTTTGAAGAGGATTATCTGAGAAGCTACCCCTTTAATGAGTTAGCCTGCGATACCATAGGTTTTACCCTGGCCAGGGATACAGCAGACATCGGGCTGGAGGGATATTATAACAGCATGCTCACAGGGGCAGACGGCCGCCAGTATGGATATTTTAATCAGAATTCTGATGTAGAGCAGACGATCATTGAGCCTTCCAACGGGCATAATATAGAAACTTCCTTGGATGTAGGCGCTCAGCAGATCGTAGAAAAATATGTGAACGGATTTATGAAAGCAATGGGGGCGGCAAACATCGGCGTTATTGTAGAAGATCCTGATACCGGGGAAATCCTCGCCATGGATGGAGGCGACCGATATGACCTGAACGAGCCCAGAGATATGTCAAACATATATTCAGAAGAAGAGATCAAAGAGATGAACGATGCTGAGACAGTGGAAGCTTTAAACGCTATGTGGAGCAATTACTGTGTCACTGAAGCTTATGAACCGGGTTCTACGGTGAAGCCTATCGTAATGGCTGCAGCCTTGGAGAAGGGAAGCATTTCTTCCGCAGATACCTTTGTCTGCGACGGAGGCCAGTCTTTCGGACAGAATGGAGACACTTATATAAAGTGCGCAGTGTATCCGGGATCTCACGGCACAGAGTCATTGCAGCAGATCATAGCGAACTCATGTAATGACGGTATGATGCAGGTCGCTGCTGAAATGGGGAGCGAGCAGTTTATTAAAACCCAAAGCCTATTTAATTTTGGAACAAGAACAGGTATTGATCTTCCTAACGAAGGAACCGGGATCATCCATACTACAGAGACTATGGGAGAGACAGAGCTTGCCTGCTC
This sequence comes from Candidatus Blautia faecavium, assembly GCA_019118425.1. Lineage (GTDB taxonomy): Bacteria > Bacillota > Clostridia > Lachnospirales > Lachnospiraceae > Blautia_A > Blautia_A faecavium. Next base: position 29,078 of record DWYZ01000305.1, read on the forward strand.
TGCCTTCGGACAGGGCTTTACCTGTACCATGCTTCAGGAAATCAACGCTATGTGTTCTGTTATCAATGGCGGTTATTATTACCAGCCCCATCTGGTGACGCGTATCACAGACAGCAGCGGAGGTACGGTACGCAATATTTCCCCTACTTTGCTGAAGCAGACAATTTCATCCAATATCTCTGCGGATATCCGTAGCTACATGGAATCCAGTGTGCTGGAAGGTACTTCCCATTATGCGAAAGTACAGGGCTACAGTATGGGCGGTAAAACGGGTACGGCGGAGAAGTTTCCTCGCGGAAACGGAAAATATCTGGTGTCCTTTATTGGTTTTGCGCCTGTAGATGATCCTGAGGTAGTAATTTATGTTGTCATAGATGAGCCGAACGCAGAAGAACAGGCCACTAGCTCTTATCCACAGTATGTGGCTCAGGGAATCCTTTCAGAGCTTCTTCCATATCTGAATATCGCGCCGGATGAGGTTTCAGACGGATATGTTCCCACTACAGAGCTGTGGGAGGGATTTTCAGGAAATCTAGAGACAGTTCCGGGAGGAGAGATTGATTCAGAGGGAAATCTTGTGGATGGAGAAGGGAATCGGATTGATGCACAAGGCCGCCGGATCGATGAGCAGGGTTATCTTTTGGATGAAAATGGAGAATATATGCTGGATGAAAACGGACAGTATATTCTGTCAGACAGTCTTAACACAGGCGAGTCGTCCGGACAGTCAGACGGTGTTTCCAATGAAAGCGCGCCTGCGCCTCTTGAGGATGACTCGGAACCTATTCAGGGAAACGATATAGAAAGTGAAGGCATTACCAACGAAGAGGCTGGATTGGAATAAAAAGTGACAGCGGGCTGCTTATGGATGACGGCTGCCCGCGGGTAAGGCATACTCCTGCAGAGACCGGTCATATATTAGTATGATCAATCTCTGCGGGAGTTTTTTATTTGAAAAAGAACAAAACATTTCATAAGAAAAAGGTCTGGATTGTGTTCTTTTGCTGCGGAGCCATGCTTTTGGGGCTTTTGGGGCGTTTGATCTATCTTATGGGATTCCGGTCAGATTACTACTATGAAAAGGCCCAGGATCTTCATGAAAGGGAGAGAGATATCAAGGCGGAGAGAGGAGAAATCCTGGACGCCACAGGAAAGGTCCTTGCGGCTAATAAAACAGTATGTACGATCTCGGTCATACACAGTCAGATAGAGGAACCGGAGAAAGTGATCTCCATATTGTCCAAGGAACTTGATATGGAGGAAGAAGAGGTCCGTAAAAGGGTGGAAAAGGTGTCCTCCATTGAGAGGATCAAGACGAATGTGGATAAAGAAGTAGGAGACGCCATACGGGATTATGGACTGGAAGGGGTAAAGGTGGATGAAGACTATAAGCGGTATTATCCTTATGGCTCCCTTGCGTCCAAGGTGCTGGGGTTTACCGGAGGAGACAACCAGGGGATCATTGGTTTGGAGGTAAAATACGAGGAGACGTTAAAAGGCGTTTCGGGAAAAATCCTAACTACTACAGACGCCAGGGGAGTGGAAATCGATGAGATAGGAGAAAGCCGTATTGATCCTGTGCCGGGAGACAATCTCCAGATCAGCCTGGATATCAGCATACAGGAGTTTGCGGAACAGGCGGCAAAGAAGGTGATGGAGGAGAAGCAGGCGGAGAGGGTATCCATCCTGCTTATGAATCCTCAGAACGGAGAAATCTACGCCTGTGTGAATGTGCCGGAATTCGACCTGAACGACCCTTTTACATTAAATACCCAGATGGATACCTCTTCCATGAGTCAGGAAGAAAAGCAGGATCTTTTAAATCAGATGTGGAGAAACCCTTGCCTGAACGATACGTATGAACCTGGTTCCACCTTTAAGATCATTACCATGTCTGCCGGACTGGAGGAAGGGGTGGTTTCTCTTGAAGATCAATTTTTCTGCCCCGGATACAAGGTGGTGGATGACAGAAGGATACACTGTGCCAAAAGGACGGGACACGGAGCCCAGACCTTTGTGGAAGGAGCCCAGAACTCCTGTAATCCAGTGTTCATAGAAGTAGGGCTGCGGCTGGGAGTAAAAAATTATTATAAATATTTCAGGCAGTTTGGGCTTTTAAAAAAGACTGGGATAGATCTGCCCGGAGAGGCGGGAACGATCATGCATAAGGAAGAAAATATGGGAAATGTGGAGCTGGCTACCGTATCTTTTGGCCAATCTTTCCAGATCACGCCCATTCAGCTTGCTGCTACAGTGAGCGCTCTGATTAACGGTGGAAACAGGATCACGCCTCATTTCGGTGTAAATATCCAAAGTCCTGACGGAAGTTATGTGAAAAAAATCGAATATCCGGTGGAAACAGGAATCATTTCGGAAGAAACATCACGCACAGTCCGGGAAATATTGGAAAGCGTGGTATCCCAGGGTTCTGGAAAAAATGCAAAGATCGAAGGATATCGTATAGGGGGAAAGACGGCGACTTCCCAGACTCTTCCCAGAAGCGCCAATCGGTACATCTCTTCCTTTCTGGGGTTTGCTCCGGCGGATGATCCCCAGATCTTAGGCCTGTGTATTATTCACGACCCGCAGGGGGTATACTATGGCGGAACGATTGCAGCCCCGGTCATACGCAGTATTTTCGCCAATGTTCTTCCTTATCTGGGCATAGAACCGGAAGAGTAGTTTCGGACGGTAAGAAAAAATAGCCCCTGTTTCCACTGAGGGTTGATAAATCAGGAGAAAGGCCTTATACTAGAAACTGCAATGCACCTGAATGAAGGGTGTCCATTAAAGAAAACACGAAAAAACGAAAGATTTATGAGGTGTGAGGATGGAGTTTCAAATTGTAATCCCCGTGTTGATCTCTTTTGGGATCAGTGTAGTGCTGGGACCGATCATTATTCCCTTTCTTAGAAAATTGAAAATGGGTCAGACAGAAAGAGTGGATGGCGTACAGTCCCACTTGAAAAAGGCGGGTACGCCTACTATGGGCGGAGTGATCTTCTTGATCGCCACAGTGATCACTTCCTTGTTTTATGTAAGAGATTATCCCCTGGTCATACCGGTGCTGTTTCTTACGTTGGGATTTGGAATCATAGGCTTTCTGGACGATTATCTTAAAGTAGTATTAAAACGTTCCGATGGGCTTCTGCCATGGCAGAAATTTTTGCTTCAGGTGATCCTGACCGGCATATTTGCTTTTTATCTGGTAAATTATACGGATATTTCTCTGACTATGCGGATTCCCTTTTGGAGCGGACATTTCCTGAACATTGGCTGGCTTGCCGTACCTATAATGTTTTTTGCCGTGATCGGAACTGTGAACGGCGTAAACTTTACAGACGGGCTGGACGGGCTGGCTTCCAGCGTGACGCTGATCGTGGCCATGTTTTTTACTGTAGTTTCTGTGGGGCTTGATTCCGGGATCGAACCCATTACCTGCGCGGTGGTGGGAAGCTTGATGGGCTTTCTGCTGTTTAATGTCTATCCGGCCAAGGTCTTTATGGGAGATACAGGATCTCTTGCTTTGGGCGGTTTTGTAGCGGGAGCGGCCTATGTGATGCAGATGCCCTTGTTTATTATCCTGGTAGGGCTGATTTATCTGGTAGAGGTACTGTCCGTTATTATCCAGGTGTCCTATTTTAAGATTTCCCATGGGAAGCGTGTGTTTAAAATGGCGCCGATCCACCATCATTTTGAGCTTTGCGGATGGTCTGAGACAAGGGTGGTCACGGTATTTTCTGTGATCACCGCTATTATGTGCCTGCTCGCGCTTCTGGCATTATAAAGGAGGAGAAACGCATGAGGTTACATAATAAAAAAGTTCTCGTGTTCGGTTCCGGAAAGAGCGGGATCGGAGCGGCGGATCTGCTGGGAGCAGTAGGTGCTTTCCCTGTGATCTTTGATGGAAACGGCGAGATTGATAAAGAACAGGTGAGAAAAAAGACTACGGGAACCTATCCTGTGGAAGTCTATGCAGGAGAGCTTCCAAAGGAAGTCCAGGACAGTCTGGATCTGGTGGTGTTAAGTCCTGGAGTTCCCATAGATATTCCTCTGGTAAAGAGCTTTTATGCACAAGGGCTACCTGTATGGGGAGAAGTGGAGCTGGCTTACCAGATCGGTAAGGGCCAGGTGCTTGCCATTACAGGAACTAATGGAAAGACCACGACGACGGCTCTTCTGGGAAAGATTATGGAAGACGCATGCCCGTCCGTTTTTGTAGTGGGAAACATCGGTACCCCTTATACATCAAAAGCCCTGGAAATGCGGGAAGACAGCGTGACTGTGGCGGAGATCAGCAGCTTTCAGCTTGAAACGATTGAAACCTTTGCGCCTAAGGTGAGCGCTGTGTTAAATATTACTGAGGACCATCTGAATCGACATCACACCATGGAAGAATATATCCGGGTAAAGGAACTGATCGTAAAAAACCAGACAGCTGAGGATTTTTGTATCCTTAATTATGAGGATGAGGTTTTAAGGGCGTTCGGAAAGAAAATCACGCCGAAGGTGATTTATTTTTCCAGTGCCCGCCCTTTGGAAGAAGGGATTTACCTGGATGGAGATCAGATCATTTTAAGCTTATCCGGAGAAAAGAGAACCGTGGTCAGGACCGGGGAACTGAAGCTTTTAGGCGTGCATAATTACGAAAATGTGATGGCTGCCGTGGCTATGGCATACTGTGCAGGGGTTACTTTAGAAAGTATAAAAAAGAGCGTCTGTGCATTTACTGCCGTGGAGCACAGGATCGAATATGTTACAGAAAAAAATGGGGTGGCTTATTATAACGACTCCAAGGGAACGAATCCGGATGCGGCTATCAAGGGGATTCAGGCTATGAACCGCCCTACCCTTCTTATTGGAGGAGGATACGACAAGGAATCCAGTTATGATGAGTGGATCCAGGCCTTTGACGGAAAGGTGAGATATCTGGTGCTTATTGGACAGACCAGAGAAAAGATCAGAGACGCTGCCAGGAGACTTGGCTTTACCAATTGTATCCTATGTGAGGATCTGAAGGAAGCCGTTCAGGTATGCGCAAAAAAAGCACGGCCCGGAGACGCCGTCCTGTTATCTCCTGCCTGCGCCAGCTGGGGACAGTTTGATAATTACGAACAGCGGGGAGAACGGTTTAAAGAATATGTAAATGAACTTTAAAAGAAAGAGAGACTGCCTTGGAAAGGAAAGATTCCTGTCAAGGCAGTCTCTTCTCTTTTTATTTTCTTGCTATTTTTTCCCGGAAAAGTGATGATTATTACCGAATATGGTATGAAAAGAGGCTTTTTAAAAGAAGCCGCACAGTGTTCGGTTATAAGCAAGCAGCGGGCGGATTCCGAATATCCGCTTGACAGCGCCTGTGAAAGAGACAGAGAGGACCATATCGTTAAAGTCAAAAGAAGGGAAGGTTTTTACAAATGTCAAGAAAAGGTGAGAACATTTACAGAAGAAAAGACGGAAGATGGGAGGGAAGGTATATAAAAGGCCGCCGAGAAGACGGAAAAGGAATCTATGGATCCGTATATGCTCCCACATACCAGGAGGCAAAAAGCAAACTTCAGAAGGCGGCGCTGAATTCAAAGGAATTTTTGCCGGGCCTTTCAAAGGACACTTTCGAACAGATAACAAAACAGTGGCTGACGGCTGTCCGCCCCCAGATCAAAGAATCCTCCTATGTAAAGTATTTAAGCTTGGTGGAAAAGCATATTCTTCCTGGCCTGGGCAGTATTTCCATAGACAAATTTACCACAGACAGTATGGAACAGTTTATACACAAAGAACTGACATGCGGAAGGCTGAAAGATGGAAACGGACTGTCGCCTAAAACTGTGAGGGATATTCTAAGTGTGCTGCGCCAGATCGTCCGCTTTGCAAAGGGACAGCACTGCAGGGTGTCCTGCGATGTGCAGGGAGTGACGGTAAAGGTGAAAATAAAAGAAACCCATGTGCTTACCATACCGAACCGGAAAAAACTGGAACAATTTCTGATTCAGGAAAATACGCCCATCAGTGACGGTATCCTTTTAAGTCTTTATACAGGGCTGCGGATCGGAGAAATCTGCGCTCTTCGGTGGGAACAGATCCTCCTGGAGGAAGGGCTTTTGCAGATACGTTACACTCTCCAGCGTATCCCTAATCTGGATTATGATAAAAAAGATGTTTCCTCTAAGAAAACAAAAATAATCATAACGCCTCCTAAAAGCAGCTGTTCCAACAGGGATATTCCCCTGCCAATGTTTTTGCTGGAGCGGATGAAGAGAAGCCTTCCTTCCTCCCGGCAGGCTTTTTTTCTTACAGGCTCCTGTGAAGAATATGTGGAACCGAGGACCATGAACAATTATTTTAAAAAGATCCTTCGCCAGTGCGGCATCCCGGAGACGAATTATCATACGCTGCGCCATACGTTCGCGACCAGATGCGTTGAGCTGAATTTTGATATAAAAACATTAAGCGAGATCTTAGGGCATTCTAACGTAAACATTACCTTGAACCGGTATGTGCATATCACTTTGGAACAAAAGCGGAAAAACATGGATATGCTCCGTCTTTCGGAATCGCTGTCATGAATCAGGGGAAGTTTTCATATTTATAAATGAATGAAACGGATCCGGAGGCAGACAATGGAAAAGAATGAGAGCAGGCCGGTCAGAACAGATAAGACGCTTTTAGTTCTGGTACTGCTTCTGGTGATATTTGGCCTGGTGATCCTGTTCAGTGCCAGCGCCTACAACGGCAGAGTGCGGTTTCATGATCCGGCTTATTATTTTAAGAAACAGTTGTTTGCCACAGCCCTGGGGCTGGCTGTTATGTATGCGGTGTCTCAGATAGATTATCATATATTGGTATCCATGGCACCAGGCGCGTATCTCGTGTCTATGCTTCTCTCTACTGCTGTGCTTTTGTTCGGCCAGGAGATCAACGGCTCCAAGAGATGGCTGAATCTGGGGCCTCTTTCCTTCCAGCCTTCGGAATTCGCCAAGGTTGCGGTGATTCTTTTTCTTTCCTGGCAGATCAGCCGGACGAAAAAGAATACGGCGGGCTTTGGGTTTATGTGCCGGGTCATGGTCACCCTTCTTCCTATTGTAGGGCTGGTGGGATCCAATAACTTAAGCACAGCGATTATCATCCTTGGCATCGGCGTTGTGCTGATCTTTGTGTCTAATCCGAAATATATGCAGTTTATCGGGCTTGGTGCGGCTGGGATCGCCTTTGTGGCGGTTTTTCTGGCTGCGGAGAGCTACCGGCTGGAACGGCTTGCTATTTGGAGAGACCCGGAAAAATATGAAAAAGGGTTTCAGACTATTCAGGGATTGTATGCCATAGGGAGCGGAGGACTTTTTGGAAGAGGACTGGGCAGCAGTCTTCAGAAATTGGGATTTGTGCCGGAAGCACAGAACGATATGATTTTTTCTATTATCTGTGAAGAACTGGGACTTATGGGAGCGGGGACTTTGATTTTGATCTTTGCCCTGCTTTTGTGGAGACTTTGCGTGATATCCACTCACAGCAGTGATCTGCAGGGAACACTGATCTGCGGAGGGATATTGGGGCATATGGCGATCCAGGTGATCCTAAATATTGCCGTTGTCACCAATACTATACCCAATACAGGCATCACTCTGCCTTTTGTCAGCTATGGAGGAACCTCTGTGGTTTTTCTGCTGGGAGAAATGGGGCTGGCGTTAAGCGTTGGCAGTCACAGAAAACCGGAGGCTGCATACAATAAATCTAAGAGGCTCTTTTAGGAGTGAAAAGCTTGGATAGTATCCGCGTTACAGGAGGAAGGCCCCTTGACGGGACTGTTTCCATACAAGGTTCGAAAAACGCGGCGCTGCCGATGATGGCGGCATCCCTTCTGCACCGTGGAGTCAGTGTGCTTAAAGGCTGTCCCAGGATTGCGGACGTATTATGTATGGAAGGGATTCTGGGCGAAATGGGGGCTGTTACCTGGTGGGAAGGGCACGATCTGTATTTGGACTGCACAAAGGCAGATAAGACGGAAATATCGGAAGTTTACACAGGGAAAATGCGTTCCTCTGTGATCCTTTTAGGAGCCATGCTGGGAAGAAATAAAAAGGGATGCCTGGGATATCCGGGAGGCTGTGTGATTGGAAAGCGCCCTATCGACCTGCACCTTTTGGCCCTTAGAAGCCTGGGGGCCAGGATAGAAGAAGGTCCTTTTTTTCTGTGTGCATCCTGCAGGGAACTTAAGGGCAGTACGATTTCGTTTCCGGGGAAAAGCGTGGGAGCCACAGAGCAGGGAATCCTTGCGGCAGTTTTGGCAAAAGGAGAAACCTGCCTGAAAAACTGTGCAAGGGAACCGGAGATCCAATGGCTCTGCAGATATTTAAGGGGAATGGGGGCAAAAATTTCCGGAGAAGGCGGAGAGTGTATTTATATTACCGGAGTAGAGGAGCTGAATGGAGGGAATATGCAGGTACCGCCGGACCGGATCGTAGCGGGAACTTACCTGTGTGCCTGCGCGGCTACCAGAGGAAGGATCACTATAGAAAATCCTCCGGAAGGGGAATTGGATGCTTTTCTTGAAGTGTACAGGAAAATAGGTGGACAATATAAAGCAAAGAGTGGTAAACTAATAGCTGACGGAAGCGGCGTCCGCTTTTCCCTTCCCTATTTAGAGACAGGAGTTTATCCTGGATTTCCCACGGATCTCCAGTCGCCTATGATGGCTGTCCTGGCTACCATACCGGGGGAAAGCCATATTCGGGAAATGATCTTTGAAGACCGGTTTAAGGCAGCAGAGCAGATGAACAGGATGGGAGCCGGGATCGTTACAGCCGGGAGAGACGCCTTTATACATGGCGGGCATCCTCTTTTGGGCTGTCAGGTTTATGCGCAGGAGCTTCGGGGAGGGGCCGCTCTTATTTTAGCCGCCCTTGCGGCAAAAGGGGAGACAGAAATACATGGCTATTCGTATATCCGCCGCGGTTATGAAAGGATTGGCGATGATCTGAGGACGCTGGGGGCAAAATGTCAGCCGGCTTTTTAAAATCCTCAGTAAAAAGGGCGAAAGGTCAGTTTAAGGAAATACAGGAATTTTTATATGAGAACATCCAATTACAGAAAAAAGCTACACATTGATAAGAAGGTCTGGAGAATAGCAGGCGCCGGTCTCGCGGCGCTTCTTCTTGCTGGAGTTATCTTCTTTTTTACCTATTATAGGGTAGAAAACGTGGAGGTAATGGGAAGCAGCCATTATACGGAGGAAGAAGTGAGAGAAATGATTTTAAGAGGCCCACTGGCATCCAATTCTATTCTCGCCCCTATTTTATATTCCAGAGACGATGTGGGGGATATTCCTTTTGTGGAGGGGTTTCGGGTCAGGAGATCAAACCGGAACACGATTGTGATCACAGTGAGAGAAAAGCAGCCGGTGGGGTGTATTCCTTATTTGGACAGTTACATCTATTTTGACCGGAACGGGATTTTTATCGAAAGCTCCCTGGAACGGGATGAATCGGTTCCCTATTTTGATGGGATTGAAGTGGATCATGTCATTAAAGACGAAAAGCTCCCCATTAAGGGAAATACTGTGCTGAATACAGCGGTAGCCCTGGCTACGATCTTCCAGAAAAATGAGATGATACCGGATCATATCCAGTTTGACAGCAGTTACCACATCAGCCTTGTTTACGGGGATATTACTGTGCAGCTGGGAAAAGATGAATATCTGGAAGACAAGATGGCCAGAGTGATCGCCATTCTGCCTAAGCTTAGCGGGCAGAAAGGGATCCTCCATCTGGAAACCGTGACAGATACGGTAAAGACCATAACTTTCGAAAAAGAGGAAGTGGAATATACGTCAGAAAACTGGCCGGGCGGCTATGATGAAAACGGAGACTATACCGGTTATGACGAGTATGATGCAGAGGGAAATTATGTAGGTCCCAAGCCAATGTCAGAGCTGGATTACGCTTTGGAAAACTGGGTGGGCGGCTATGATGAGGAGCTGGACTATACAGGAAATGGAGAATACGACCAGTACGGAAACTATGTGGGACCGGCACCTACTCAGGAAAGCATAGATGCAAAAGGCGACTGGACCGGCGGCTATAATGAAGAGGGAGGCTACGACGGGGTAAGTGAATACGACAGAGAGGGAAACTATGTAGGTCCGAATCCTAATGCGGAGGACACGCAGACCACAGATGGAAATACTTCCGATGAGGGCTATGAAGACGGGGAGTATGAAGAAGACTATGAAGACACGGGAGATTACGGAGACGGCTACTCAGAAGAAGATACTTATTATGGAGAGAGTTATACAGACGACAGCAGTTATGACGAAGGCTATTATGAGGATGGTTATACAGACGACAGCAGCTATGGAGACGGTTATTACGAGGATTCCTATGAGACGTACTAAGCTTATGGCGAAAATTCGTGAAAAAAGTATAAAAAAACAAAAATAGTGGTTGATAAATTCCCAAAAAAAATATATGATATATCTATATGCAGCTCGCTATGAATGACTGAGTATGGATATCAGGTAGAAATAAAGGAGGAAGTACATTGTTAGAGATTATGACAAATGAGGCTGAGTCATCTGCAAAAATAATCGTCATTGGTGTAGGTGGAGCCGGAAATAATGCAGTAAACAGAATGGTGGAAGAGGCCATTGGCGGAGTGGAGTTTGTAGGTATCAATACAGATAAGCAGGCTTTGACTCTGTGTAAAGCTCCGACAGTACTTCAGATTGGTGAAAAGATAACGAAAGGCCTTGGTGCAGGTGCAAAGCCGGAAGTTGGTCAGAAGGCCGCTGAGGAGAGTATAGAGGAAATAAAGAAATTAGTAGAAGGCGCTGATATGGTATTTGTTACCTGCGGTATGGGCGGCGGCACCGGGACTGGTGCAGCTCCTGTTATTGCGGCAGCTGCCAAGGAAATGGGTATCCTCACAGTCGGAGTCGTGACCAAGCCTTTCCGTTTTGAGGCTAAGACACGTATGAATAATGCTCTTGCAGGCATTGAAAATCTGAAGAAAGCTGTAGATACATTGATCGTGATTCCCAATGACAAGCTTCTGGAAATCGTCGACAGACGCACCACCATGCCGGAAGCTCTGCGCAAGGCGGATGAGGTTCTTCAGCAGGCAGTACAGGGCATTACTGACCTGATCAATCTGCCGGCTCTGATCAATCTTGACTTTGCGGATGTTCAGACGGTTATGACAGATAAAGGAATCGCACATATTGGTATTGGTGAAGCCAAGGGCGATGAGAAGGCTATGGAGGCGGTACAGCAGGCTGTATCCTCACCGCTGCTTGAGACTACGATCAAGGGTGCGACCCATGTTATTATCAATATTTCCGGAGATATTTCTCTTATGGATGCAAACGACGCGGCAAGCTATGTACAGGAGCTTACCGGAGAGGATGCAAATATTATCTTCGGTGCAATGTATGACGATTCTGTTGCGGACTATGCGCGTATTACCGTTATTGCTACAGGCCTGACAGACAGCGTACAGAGCAATACCTCTTCTTTCGGAGCAAGATCTTCTTCTCCGTTTAGCATGAGAAAGCCAGCCTCCAGTACAGGACAGGCTTCCGCTGGTACGATGAATATGCCCAGCTTTAACCTTCCTAATATGAATTCTAATCCATTCGGCACGAAGGTTCCGTCCAGTACGGTTCAGAAAAAGGATATTCAGATACCGGATTTCCTGAAAAACAGATAAAGAGAGAATAAGCCTCTTATGGAATATCCATAAGAGGCTCTTTTATATAATACATGGCAAGAGATCAGCTGCATTTGCAGTGGAAGGTAGTGCATTTTGTATCTTGGCACTGACAGGCACCTTCTCCTGCTATACCGATGGCGGAAGCGGTACATTTGCAGTTGTCATTGTAGGTACATTCCGCTGCCTTGCAGTCAATCTGGATTTTTTCACATCCGCAGCCTTCTGTAAAGCTGTTTTTGGCAGAAGTGTCCGTCCGTTCCTGGAAGCTTGCGCAGCAGGTTTCATCCGCGTAACGTGCGTCAGCCCCATTTACTTTAATTTCGCCTTTGGAGCAGAGCTCTTTCTGATTATACATACAGGTGGTTGCGGAACATTTAAGAATTGTCATATTTTTAGTCCTCCTTTTTTACAAGATGGGAATAGTTTGTACAAAAGAAGTGGAAAATATGCATAAAAAGAAAAATAAAAAAAGCTTGACATTTTATAAATAGCATGGTATCGTTTAACAGTACGTGAAGAAAAGAAGCAGAGTTCACCTCTCACCTTAGCGCAATTAGGCGACTTGGGTTTATATTGCACGAAACCGTACAGATAGTCTGTGGTGAAGTGGGTATAAGAGTGTGGATTTCTGTCCGCGCTTTTTTCATGTAAAGGAGTTTGAAAGTAAACTTCAAAATCTATCTTGATGATGCAGCAGATGCGTCAGAAAGAGGGAAAAATGAGGGTGACGACAGGAGTCATTGTTTATCTATCGGGTATGGAGGTGTACAACAATTAGCAATTTAATGATTAACGAACAGATCAGAGACAAAGAGGTACGTTTGATTGGAGCGGATGGAGCACAGCTTGGCATTATGTCCGCGAAGGAAGCCATGTTTAAGGCTCAGGAGGCAGGGTTGGATCTGGTTAAGATCGCTCCCCAGGCAAAGCCGCCGGTATGCAAGATCATCGATTACGGAAAATACCGTTACGAGCTTGCCAGAAAAGAAAAAGAAGCAAAAAAGAAACAGAAAACCATCGAAGTCAAAGAAGTGCGTCTTTCTCCCAATATTGATACCAATGACTTAAAGACAAAGGTTAATGCGGCGCGCAAGTTTCTCACTAAGGGAGACAGGGTAAAAGTTACCTTGCGTTTCCGCGGAAGAGAAATGGCTCACATGGCAAGCAGCAAACATGTGCTTGACGATTTTGCGGAGATGTTAGCCGATATTGCGGTTGTTGACAAGGCACCGAAGGTAGAAGGCAGAAGTATGACGATGTTTTTATCTGAAAAACGCTAAGATGTTATCCGAGCGCCATCCGCTGTTTTACGCTGGTGGCGCAAAACTAACATTAAATAGAACCACGAAGATTAAGGAGGAAATTACAATGCCAAAAATTAAAACATGTAGAGCAGCAGCAAAGCGTTTCAAAAAGACAGGTACAGGAAAATTAATGAGAAATAAAGCGTATAAGAGCCATATCTTAACTAAGAAATCTCAGAAGAGAAAGAGAAATCTTAGAAAAGCGACTGTTGTGGATTCTACCAATGTTAAGAGCATGAAGAAATTATTACCTTATTTATAAGAAAGAATAGAGAAGACGAACAGGAGGAAATTAAGAAATGGCAAGAATTAAAGGCGGTTTAAACGCAAAAAAAAGACATAATCGTACATTAAAGCTGGCAAAGGGATACAGAGGAGCACGTTCCAAACAGTACAGAATCGCAAAACAGTCTGTTATGAGAGCGTTAGCTACCGCTTATGCAGGAAGAAGACAGAAAAAGCGCCAGTTCAGACAGCTTTGGATTGCTCGTATCAATGCAGCTGCAAGACTGAACGGCCTGTCCTACAGTAAAATGATGCACGGATTGAAAGTTGCAAATATCGACATTAACAGAAAAATGCTTGCAGAGATGGCAGTAAACGATGCAGAAGGTTTTGCCGCACTCGCAGAGATTGCAAAGAAAGCAGTCGCATAAATATACAAAAATCAAAAAGCCCGGGAGATCTCTTCCGGGCTTTTATAGGATTGATCCTTCCAGGTAACTTCTTTGATTCGGTGAAAACGAGAGGGAAAGGTCTATTTTTCAGCATTTTAACAGAGAATTCTTCCATTAGATTCTTAAATTTTTATAAATTTCCACTTGTATTCAAAATCGCTTGATGCTATAATCATAACATTAAAGTATTAGCGAGCGAAAGTCAAGGGAATCCAGGGGGCTGACAGCTGTTTGGAACTTGGAGGGGAGCAGTGTCCTGCGCCTTTTCTTTGGCGGACCAAAGGTGAAAGACACAGCGTCCATCGCTCAGAACATAAGGAGGAGATATATTATGAGAAATTGGAAAAAAGCGATCAGTATTGCCTCTGTAGTTGCATTATCCGCATCTGCACTGGCAGCCCCTGTATCCGTACACGCGGAAGAAGAGGCCACCTTTAAGATCGGCGGCATTGGACCGACTACCGGAGCAAATGCTGCATACGGAAGCGCAGTTATGAATTCTGCTCAGATCGCAGTGGATGAGATCAATGAAGCAGGCGGCGTAAATGGATATATGCTTGAGTTTAATGCTCAGGATGATGAGAGCGATGCAGAGAAAGCAGTAAACGCATACAATACCTTAAAAGACTGGGGTATGCAGATGCTTCTTGGTACCGTTACTTCCGCACCTTGTATCGCGGTAGAGGCAGAGGCTGTAAATGACAATATGTTCCTGCTGACACCATCTGCTACCGCTGTTGAGAGCATTTCCGGTGAGAATGCATTCCGTGTATGTTTCGCAGACCCTGCACAGGGTACAGCATCAGCTAAGTACATCGGAGAAAACGGCCTCGCAGAAAAAGTAGCGGTTATCTATGACAGCTCTGACGTATATTCTTCCGGTATCTACAATGCATTCCAGACAGAAGCGCAGAATCAGCCGTTCGAGATCGTAGCTGCAGAAGCGTTTACCGCAGACAGCAAGACAGACTTTTCTGTACAGCTTCAGAAAGCTAAGGATTCCGGAGCAGATCTGGTATTTATGCCTTTCTATTATAATGAGGCTGCCCTTGTTCTGAAACAGGCATCTGATATGGGATTTGAGCCTACATGGTTTGGTGTAGACGGTATGGATGGTATCCTTTCTGTAGAGGGATTTGATACATCTCTGGCAGAAGGACTGATTCTTCTTACTCCGTTCAGCGCAACTGCAGAAGATGAGCTGACACAGAATTTTGTTACCAAGTATCAGGATGAGTACGGCGAAGTTCCGAACCAGTTCGGTGCAGATGCATATGACGGCGTATATATTCTGAAAGCTGCTCTTGAGCAGGCAGAAGCTACACCGGATATGGATGCCAGCGCACTTTGCGATGCGCTTAAGGCTGCTATGCAGGAGATCACCTTCACCGGTATCACCGGAAGTGACATTACCTGGGGTGCAGACGGCGAGCCTGTAAAAGATCCTATCGTTGTACAGATCGTAGACGGAGCTTATCAGCTTATGGATTAATTCCTTGATCAAGGTCCGGCAGATATAGAATTATACTGTATGAATCCGGCAGGGGGTTGCCAAGGCAACCCCCTGTTTTGATAAGATTAGGGGAAATGCATAAATTTTCTCTAAAATAATAAAGAGGTGTCTTATGAGTGTATTGTCCTATTTAGTGAACGGAATAAGCCTCGGCAGTGTATATGCCATAATTGCATTGGGCTATACCATGGTTTATGGTATTGCTAAAATGCTGAATTTTGCCCATGGGGACGTGATCATGGTGGGTGCTTATGTAGCCCTTACTATGATGATGAGTGCAGGTTCCCATCCTCTGCTTGCAGTGCTTGTGGCAATTGTGGTATGTACAGTGCTGGGTGTTTTAGTGGAAGGGATTGCGTATCGTCCTCTTCGTGAGGCGGCATCGCCGCTGGCAGTTTTGATTACAGCCATTGGTGTGAGCTATTTGCTTCAGAACGTGGTTCTTTTAATTTTTGGATCCAATCCAAAAAGCTTTCAGTCTGTTATCAATCTTCCGGATCTGGAGCTGGCAGGTGGATCCCTGGTGATCACTGCGGAAACGATCGTTACAATTATTAGCTGTATTGTCATCATGATAGTCCTTACTTCATTTATAAATAAAACGAAACCAGGACAGGCTATGTTGGCGGTGTCCGAGGATAAAGGAGCAGCTCAGCTTATGGGAATCAATGTAAACAGAACGATTGCTCTGACCTTTGCCATTGGTTCTGGACTGGCAGCTATCGCGGGTGTACTTTTATGTTCTTCTTACCCGTCTCTCTCTCCTTATACAGGATCCATGCCCGGTATTAAAGCTTTCGTAGCCGCCGTATTTGGCGGTATCGGTTCCATTCCCGGAGCAATGGTAGGAGGAATCCTCCTGGGTGTGATTGAGATTTTAGCCAAGGCCTATATTTCTTCACAGCTTGCGGATGCTATCGTGTTTGCTGTGCTGATCATAGTGCTGCTTGTGAAACCTACCGGTTTGTTTGGTCGTGAGATTCAAGAGAAAGTGTAGGTGTGGAAGATGAAGAGTAAGACATTTAAAAATAATATGATCACTTACTGTATGGTGATCGTTGTATTTGTTATCGTGCAGGCATTGTTGAGCGGTGGAAAGATTTCCAGTCTGATCGAAGGTTTGCTGATTCCTTTGTGTGTATATGTGATACTGGCTATTTCCCTTAATCTTGTAGTGGGAATTTCCGGTGAACTCAGCCTTGGCCATGCAGGGTTTATGTGTGTCGGCGCATTTGCCAGTGCATTTTTTTCCAAATGTACAATGAATACGATTACTTCCGTGCCAGTGCGTTTTACCCTGGCTATTCTGATCGGAGCTGCTGTAGCGGCGGTGTTTGGCGTTCTGATCGGCATTCCGGTTCTGCGTCTGCGGGGAGATTATCTGGCAATCGTTACCTTGGCCTTTGGAGAGATTATTAAAAACGTGATCAATATTTTTTATGTGGGAATAGACAGCAAAGGAATTCACATATCCATAAAGGATCAGTTCTCTTTAGGAATGGAAGCGGACGGTACTATGATTATCAGCGGTCCACAGGGAATTTCCGGAACTCCGAAAAATTCCACTTTCCTTATTGGTGTGATCCTGATTCTGATTACTTTGTTTATTGTTTTAAACCTGATCAATTCCAGAGAAGGAAGAGCCATTATGGCAATCCGGGATAACAGGATCGCGGCGGAATCCATAGGAATCAATATAACGAAATATAAGCTGATGGCTTTTACTATTTCTGCGGCTCTTGCAGGAGTGGGCGGCGCCCTTTATTCTCATAATCTGGCAACGCTTCAGGCATCCAAGTTTAATTTTAATACTTCTATTCTGATCCTTGTATTTGTTGTTTTAGGCGGAATCGGAAATATAAGAGGTTCGATTATTGCAGCGGTTATTTTAACTCTTCTGCCGGAGCTCCTGCGTGGCTTGAGCGATTATCGTATGCTTTTCTATGCGATTATCCTTATTCTTATGATGCTCATCAACTGGGCTCCGAAGGCTATTGAGTGGAGAGAGCGTGTTCTGCAGGCAGTGTTTAAGAAAAGAAAGAAGGAGGCGTAGATCATGGCAATGCTTGATGTAAACCATTTAAATATTTCTTTTGGCGGACTGCATGCAGTGGACGATTTTCAGATTTCTATTGAAAAAGGAGAGCTTTACGGTCTTATTGGACCTAATGGAGCTGGAAAAACGACGATTTTCAATCTTTTGACAGGGGTTTATAAGCCGGATGAAGGAAAAATTCTTCTTGACGGACAGGACATTACCGGTAAAAAGACTATTGAGATTAATAAAGCAGGTATTGCCAGAACATTTCAGAATATTCGTCTCTTTGACAAGCTGTCCGTGCTGGACAACGTAAAGGCGGGTCTTCATGAACATAATAAATACAGTGTGTTGACGGCAATCTTCCGTCTGCCGAAATATTATAAAACAGAAAAACATATGGATGAGGAGGCTATGGAGCTTCTGAAGGTATTTGACCTGGATAAAGAAGCGAACACTCTTGCTTCCAATCTGCCATATGGAAAGCAGCGCAAGCTGGAAATTGCCAGAGCTCTTGCCACAAAACCAAAACTGCTGCTTTTGGATGAGCCCGCGGCGGGTATGAATCCTAATGAGACTGCAGAACTTATGGAGACCATCCGTTTTGTGCGAGACCATTTTGATATGACGATCCTTTTGATCGAACATGATATGAAGTTGGTGTCCGGTATCTGTGAGAAACTGACCGTATTAAATTTTGGTCATGTTCTGGCACAGGGGGAAACCTCAGAGGTTCTTCATGATCCTGAGGTCATCAAGGCATATCTGGGAGAATAGGAGGAAGAACAATGGCATTGCTGGAAATTAAAGATATTCATGTTTATTACGGAGTGATCCAGGCGCTGAAGGGCATCTCCTTCGAAGTCAACCAGGGAGAGGTTGTGGCGCTGATCGGAGCAAACGGGGCCGGAAAAACCACGACGCTTCACACCATTACCGGTCTTTTAAAGGCCAAGTCAGGACATATCCTTTTTAATGGGAAGGAGATTTCCAAGATTCCTGCCCATAAGATTGTAAGCATGGGAATGGCTCACGTTCCGGAAGGAAGACGTGTGTTTGCTAACATGACTGTGCTGCAGAATCTGAAAATGGGCGCTTTTACCAGAAAAGATAAAGACGGTATCGAAGAGACGATCCAGAAGGTATACCATCATTTCCCGCGATTGGAAGAGCGTAAAAATCAGCCGGCAGGTACTTTAAGCGGAGGGGAACAGCAGATGCTTGCCATGGGGCGCGCTCTTATGAGCAAGCCCAGCATCATCTTGATGGATGAGCCTTCGATGGGACTTTCTCCTATCTTTGTAAATGAGATCTTTGATATTATAAAAGAAGTCAGCCAGGATGGAACCACAGTTCTTCTGGTGGAGCAGAATGCAAAAAAAGCACTTTCTATTGCAGACAGAGCCTATGTTCTTGAAACAGGAAAGATCACTCTTGAAGGCTCAGCCAATGATCTGCTGCATGACGAATCCGTGCAGAAAGCATACCTGGGAGAATAAACCGGGAAAGGGAGGAAGGTTACATGGAACATTTTGTAATTACCATTGCGAGACAGTATGGAAGCGGCGGACGTACCGTTGGAGAAATGCTGGCGAAGAAGCTGGGAATTTCCTACTACGACAAGCAGATCATCCATATGGCATCTGATGAGAGCGGTATAGATGTGAGCCTGTTCGGAAAAGTAGAAGAAGGAAACAGCGTAAAAAAGAATTCTCTTTTTAACAGAACAGGGCTGTATAAAGGGGATCTTATCCCTCCTGACAGTAAAGAATTCATTTCTGATGAAAACCTTTTTAACTATCAGGCAAAGGTGATCCACGATCTTGCTGAAAAAGAATCCTTTGTTGTGATTGGCCGGTGCGTGAATTATGTATTAAAGGACCGTCCGAACACTCTACGTGTGTTTGTCCATGCACCCTGGGAATTCAGAGTAGAGCAGGCGATGACGAAGATCAGCGGGACGAGGGAAGAGGTAGAGAAATTCCTTTTAAAGGATGACAAGCGGAAACAGGATTATTACCGCCGTTTTGCCGGCGGTGTGTGGAATGACGCTACGAACTATGACTTATGTCTGAACTGCGGCAAACTAGGTTTTGACAAGTGCGTGGAGGCCATTGAGGCACAGATGAATATTATGCGGAGATAAAGACCGCCTAAATAGAAAAAGAGAACCGGATTATCGCGGGTTTTGCCTGCTGGTCCGGTTCTCTTTTTCTGTGTTTTCGGAACTTATTCCTGGTGATGTCTGCCGTGATGGCCGCGGCCCTTTGAGGTACCGTTTGCATTTGTATTGTTTTGCGCGTTGTGTTGGTTTTGGCAGTTTTCTCCCTGGAAAGAACCGTTTTGCCCTTGCTGGGAGGAGAGGGTGCTGGTATTTGTGTTTTCTCCAGAAGACAAAGCGTTTATCCGATCCCATATTTCACGCATGGTAAGCCCCTGGACATCCTCTTCCGTGACAGAAGGATCAAGTTCCTGCAGAATAAGAAAAGCATTATATTTTCCATAGGAAAACCCTGCTTCATGGGCGTGTTCCACTGCTTTTGAATTGCCGGAGTGGCAGTAGATATTTGTCTGTCCGTTCGTACAGGACCGGACATTATCCATCACTTCATTGTTTTTTTCTTCGCTGTCACTGACTACTGTGATCGACATAGCCTCATTCTGCGCCAGACATTCCTGGATCGTTTCATTTTCAAGGATATTTTCCAGGGCTTCTGTGTAAGACTTGTATTTTATCTGCAGGGCTTCCATCAGGTTTTCTCCGTCTTCATTAAAGGCTTTGATATCTACCACCCTGTCAAAGTAGTTAATCCCCAATTCAATGGAGGGATTGATGTCTACGCTTATAGTGGACACTGGGGTGAAAAAGAAGACCCCTCCTGCCAGCAGAAAAAGCAAAAGACAGGATAAAGCGGCAGCAAATCTGACTGACGGAAGAGAAAAATGTTTCTTTTTTTCCGGCTGCTCTATGTAATTTTTTAGAAACTCTTTGGTATGTTCCAATAATTCATCTTCAGCCCGAATACTGTCAAATGCTTTTTTCAGACGGTCATTCATAGTCCTCACCTCCCAGTTTTTCCTTCAGGAGCAGACGGGCTCTGGTCAAAAGAGTGTAAATAGTATTTACCTTTTTTCCAAGGAGCCGGCTGATCTGCGGGGCTGTGTATCCTTCGTAATAGTGAAGGTAGATCACATTTCTATATTTTTGCGGCAGAGAAAGGACCGCCTCTAAAACTTCGTTTGTGTCTGAGGATTGGACAGCAGGCTGGGAAACCAAAGTATCCAGAGAAACGGTGCGGCTTCGGAAAAAATTCTTTTTCAGATCCTTGCAGGCATTGATGGAAACGCGGATAAACCAGGCTTTTTCGTGCTCCGGGTTTTCAAATACCTGGGTATTTTGAAGATATTTTAAAAAAACTGTTTGAAAAATATCTTCTGTGTCCGCATAATTTTTCAGATAGATCATACAGACTCGCCTGACAGTATCCGCGTATAATTTCATTGCTCTGTCTATTTCCTCTGGGCTTCGCATGGTGAGTGTGCCTGGGTTATCTGTGACAGTATCCCTGGCCGTGGCTGCAGTTGGTCTTGTCACTGTGATGATGTCCTTGTCCGGATTGAGAGCAGGAACCCTGTCTGTCGCAAATGCCGTCCCCATCCTCATCCAGGAAGGAGCAGGAAGAGCCGTGCCTGTCGCAGACACCGTCTCCGTCTTCGTCCAGGAAAGAGCAGGAAGAGCCGCATCTATCGCAGATACCGTCTCCGTCTTCATCCAGGAAGGAGCAGGAGGAGCCGTGCCTGTCGCAGACACCGTCTCCGTCTTCGTCCACAAAGAAACAGGAAGAGTTGTGTCTGCCCCACAGATCGGTTTCTTCTTCGTCAGCAGCTTGACAGTAAGCATTTGTATAATTTTTACTGCCAAAATTTTTTCTTCCATGTCCATGTCCTCCCGCAAAAACAACAGTTACACTTAAAGAAAGAAGCAAAGCAACAGTGATAATAACAGATAATACTTTTTTCATTTTCATTTTCCTCCAATCTTATCCAAATGTTTTCTGTTTTACTGTTTCACTATAAATACGATTGAAAAAGGAAAAACCATTCAAAAAGTGAAAAAAATATCAATAACATCATAACATTTTTTAGGAATGGAATCTACCGGTATTCTCAAGGACAGAAAAACATATAATATGTGGAATAGAGATAGGGTGGCTGGAAATGAAAAAAGGCTTTCTGTTCGCAGGTTTGTTTCTGGCAGCAGGCGTAGTTCTGTTTGCAGCGGAAAGGAAAAGGACAGATCAGGCTGTTGGTCATGCTGCCGCAGAAAAAACTGCGATCCGTGTATCAGGCGAGGTATGCGAGGAGTGTCCAAGAGCAGCTTTGACTTTTGATGATGGCCCCAGTAAAAAATATACGCCGATTCTTTTAGATGGTTTGAAAGAGAGAGGGGTTAAGGCAAGCTTTTTTCTCCTAGGAAGGAATATAGAAGGAAATGAGGATCTGGTAAAGCGGATGCATGAGGAGGGACATCTTATAGGCAACCATACCTATAATCATGTGCGGATTACAAAGGTAAGTAAAAAAGAGGCGAAGGAAGAAATTGAAAGGACAGGAAATAAGATTTATGAGACTATAGGGGTTTATCCTATTTACCTTCGTCCTCCCTTCGGGGAAGTGCGGGAGGATTTAGAGCTTCCTGTAGAGTTGTTTTATGTGTCCTGGAATATTGACACCCTTGACTGGAAGACAAGAAATATGGATTCCATTCTCCAGATCGTAAAAAAGCAGATCAAAGACGGTTCTATCATTCTTATGCATGATGAGTATGAGACTTCTGTGGAAGCCGCCTTAAGGATCGTGGATGATCTGACGAAGGAAGGATACCGGTTTGTAACAGTAGACGAACTTCTCCTTCCGTGAGGAAAAAAGAATTGATTAAACAGAAAGGCAGGGGTATACTGATAGCTATAGTTGTTTTGCAGATATAGGATCAGATACTTTGCAAGAATAGAGGAGGAAATACATACAGATGGATTTATTCGAATATGCGAAATCAAAAACATTGGATAGGGAATCGCCTTTGGCGTCCAGGCTGCGCCCGACGACACTGGAAGAGGTAGTGGGACAGGAGCATATAGTAGGAAAGGGCAAGCTGCTTTACCGTGCCATTAAAGCAGATAAGCTTACCTCTGTTATTTTTTACGGACCTCCTGGAACGGGCAAAACAACTTTAGCGAAAGTGATAGCTAATACTACAAGCGCGAATTTTACCCAGATCAATGCTACCGTGGCCGGAAAAAAAGATATGGAGGATGTGGTGAAACAGGCTCAGAATGATCTGGGCATGTATGGAAAAAAGACGATTCTGTTTATTGACGAGATCCACCGCTTTAATAAGGGGCAGCAGGATTATCTTCTGCCTTTTGTGGAAGACGGGACGATCATCCTGATTGGGGCTACTACGGAAAATCCATATTTTGAGGTAAATGGAGCGCTTCTTTCCCGGTCTATTATTTTCGAATTAAAACCGTTGGAAAACGAGGAGATCAAGACATTGCTTTTAAGGGCAGTGCAGGATTTTGAAAAAGGAATGGGAAGTTATAATGCAGTGATCGATGAGGAGGCATTGGATTTTCTGGCGGATATGGCGGGAGGAGATGCAAGGAACGCGTTGAATGCGGTAGAACTTGGGATTCTCACCACGCCCAGAAGTGAAGATGGAAAAATCCATCTCACGCTGGAAGTGGCGTCAGAATGTATTCAAAAACGGGTGGTTCGGTACGATAAAAAAGGAGATAACCACTACGATATCATTTCCGCATTTATTAAAAGTATGCGAGGCTCGGACCCGGATGCAGCCGTTTATTACCTGGCAAAAATGCTTTACGCAGGAGAGGACGTAAAGTTTATCGCCAGACGTATCATGATCCTTGCCTCAGAGGACATCGGTAATGCGGATCCCCAGGCTCTGTGCGTGGCTGTGGCAGCGGCCCAGGCTGTGGAGAGAGTGGGAATGCCGGAGTCTCAGATTATATTGTCCCAGGCAGCGGCTTATATGGCCTGTGCGCCAAAGAGCAATTCTGCCGTGAACGCCATCTCCGCGGCCATGGACAGTGTGAAAAAGAAAAAAACTACCGTTCCGCCTCATCTCCAGGACGCCCATTACGGAGGCCATGAAAAGCTGGGACATGGGATCGGATACAAATACGCCCATAATTTCCCAAATCATTATGTAGAGCAGCAGTATCTTCCAAGTGAGATTCTGGGAGAGAGATTTTATGAACTCAGTGATATGGGGTATGAGAAAACGTTGAAGGAGCATATGAGGCGTATAAAAGGGGAGGATTGAGCATACAAATTATGGAGGAGCTTATAAAAGCTCCTCCATAATTATTTCGTATATACTCTGGCTTTTTTTCGGCCAGTGGCGGCAGATGGATTTTGCTGCTTCGCTGTTTGGGGCGATGAGGTTTAGGTCAATTAAAGTGGTCCCTTTTTCTACAAGCTGGCAGCGTACTGCGTAATTGCCATGGGAAGTTTCATAACAGTCTGCGGGAGTAAGGATCCGCTCCTGCTCTTTATTGCCCTGGGCTTTTAGATGCGCTAGAATTTCTTTTCGTATATCAGAGGAGAGCTCTGCTTCCAGGTAAGAGAGAACAGATTTTCCTTCTTCTGTAAGAGAGTAATAGGAAGTGTTTAAAACCGTCCGTTTTTCCAAAAGTTTGGCTTCTACAAGCTCGGAAATTGCCTGCTGAAGATGGAAATAACTGGTGTACCCCCGTTCCAGAATGAAATCTGTAATTTGTGAATTACTGATCTCCCGTTCGGAATGGGAAATCATATAGAGGACGATAAGCTTATAGGTTGTAAATGGTGCTGCCATTGTACTGCCTCCTTTTACATAAACTTTAATGCCTGAGAAATAAAACGCTTTGCTTATAATATGCGATACACTTATATATATATACTTTGCTGCCGGGGAAAATTGTTTGTTACTGGTCACACGTTGACCAGTAACGGGCAATTTGGCATTTAAAATTCGTTTCGCGAAGCAAAATTGCCTGTTGAATCATGTTTGCCCGTAACCACGAGGCAAGTGCGTGGTTCGGGTATGACATGTAAGAATTGTTTCCCCTGAAAGCTCTGACGCTCCTTCATGGTATGGTGAAGGCAGTTTAGAACCTCACGTTTGCGGCTGGTCCAGAGAGGTGCGATAAGGAGATCTTTCGGACCATCGCCGGTCATGCGGTGGATGACAATGGAAGGATCTAGATGTTCCAGGCATTCTATGAGAAGGTCCAGATACTCGTCCTGTTCCATAGCCTTAAATTTTCCCGCATAATAATCCGTTGCCAGATCTGTTCCTTTTAAAATGTGCAAAAGCTGAAGTTTGATTCCCTGGATGTCCTGGGTATTAAGGTAATCCATGGTTCTTAAGACGTCTTCACGTGTTTCTCCGGGAAGTCCGAGGATTGTATGAACTACAACTTCAATTCTCATTTTTCTGAGAGCTGCTGCTGCCTCTTCGAAACAGGCTAAAGGATAACCACGCCGTATATATTCTGCCGTTTTTTCATGCATGGTCTGAAGTCCAAGCTCTACCCAGACGGGCTTTTTCTGATTCAGGCTATTTAATAGATTCAGCACATCCGGCCCCAGGCAGTCCGGCCTTGTTCCTATAGAAATTCCAACGATCTGAGGATGGGAGAGAGCCTGAACAAATACCTTTTCCAGATAAGGAACAGGGGCATAGGTGTTGGTATAAGCCTGAAAATATGCAATATATTTTTTTATGGGCCGCTTGGACTGAAGCAGCCGGATCTGACTGTCAATCTGTTCCGTGATAGAAAGATGGGAATCTGCGGCAAAATCTCCGCTTCCTCCTTCGCTGCAAAAAATACAGCCGCGGCGGCCAAGAGTGCCGTCGCGGTTCGGACATGTCATACCTGCATTTAAGGTAACTTTATATACTTTTTCGTGAAAGCGTTCTCTTAACATATAATCCAGAGAGTGATACGGCTTTTCGTTCCAAGTTTTCATAGGGCACTGTCTCCGGAATGAGGAAGAGCCTCACTGCTAGTATCTTGCGTATTGGGAAGAGCGGTTTCTCCGTCCGTATTTTCGGCAGAAAATTCTTCCTCCTGTGAATCCTTTTCTTCAGGAATGTATTTATCAAATATTTTTACAAAAAATTTCGAATTAATATATGCGATAACGGACATTCCCATAAGGAAGACAAGCATAAGCAGCGTGGCCTGGATCCGGATATCCGGAATGAACAGGACGGCGACAGGAATCAGGCTGACAATGAGCATGATGATAGTCTGGGGCAGATGCCGGATTGCCATTAGGAGGGAATTGGAAAAAGTATTTTTAATTGTATTGTAAAATTTAGCCTGTAACGGATATATGTACAGGAATACTAAAAGATACAGGAAGGTAAATGCTATAAAAATGCAGGAAAGAACCTGAGAAAGAGTACCAGTAAGGTTATGGGAAATATTCAGGTCAAAAAACAGCATTATAGCGGTTACCAGCATGATCAGGTTAATGATAGTGGACTGTTTAAAGTTTTCCTTGAAGGATTTAAAAAAGCTTTTTATAATGTAAGATTCTTCATTTCGGACCATCTTCAAGGTGACGTAAAACAAAGCAGTCAGGGACGCCCCGATGGTGACGATGGGAATACAGCAAACAAGGCAGATGAGATTTAAAATAATAAGATCTGCAACTCTTCCCATAAATACAAAAAATTTATTGTCCATGTTAAAAATTCTGTTCATAGTGTATTGCTTCCTTTCTGTACCTTGGGGGCTCCGCAGCGTAATGTAGTGAATGATGGCTGCGGAGTCAGTGGGTTTAATGCTTAAAGAATAGTATAACGAAAATGACATAAAAAAGCAATGGAAAATCCTTACCCAAAAGCAAGAAAAAGATGTATAATAGGAGCGGAAAATACTATGCGTCAGAAGGAGGAAACAATGAATTACCAAAGTGTTTTAGACCTGCACACACATACGGCCGCCAGCGGACATGCTTACTGTTCCCTGCGGGAGATGGCCAAGGCAGCGGCTGATAAAGGCCTGAAGCTGCTTGGGATCACAGAACATGCGCCCAAGATGCCGGGAACCTGCCACAGTTTTTATTTTCATAATCTTAAAGTAGTTCCAAGGCAGATGTACGGGATCGAACTGCTTTTGGGCTCTGAGGTAAATATTCTGGACGAAGAGGGCCATGTGGATCTGGAGGATGTAGAAATTCCAAAGATGGACGTAATCATTGCCAGCCTTCACACCCCATGCATCCGGCCCGGAACTATAAAAGAAAATACAAACGCTTATTTAAACGTGATGAAAAATCCTTACGTAAATATTATCGGCCATCCGGACGACGGAAGGTATGAGATTGATTACCGGGCGCTTGTAGAAGGCGCAAAAAAGTATGGGAAAGTCCTGGAATTAAACAATCATTCTCTGGCACCGGACTGCTTTCGCAAGAATGCAAGGGAGAATGATACAGTGATATTGGAATTGTGCCGGGAATACCAGGTTCCCATTCTCATGGGAAGCGATGCTCATTTTGATACTTATATTGGTGAGTTTCCTTATGCAGTTTCTCTTTTGGAAGAGCTATCCTTCCCGGAAGAATTGGTTTTGAATCGTTCAGTGGAAGCAGTGGAAAAATATGTGAATCGTAAGTTGGACATCTAAAAACGATAAAAAATTAACAATATAATAAAAAATCTGTTTTGTTAAGAAAATAACGAAGAATACCAGAAAAAATACTTGAATAAAAGAAGCAAATATGATAAAATTTAGAAAATTGAAGAGATAACCTGGAGAGTGGAGCAAGGTTTATAAGGCA
>DWYZ01000306.1 GCA_019118425.1 Candidatus Blautia faecavium
ATTAAAAGCAGATTCGGTGTGATGGATCCGATAGAAAAAAGGTGAAGAACTGTGCATTGAATAAGAAAACAGGCAACAATGGTCAGAAACAAAACAATCCTACTGCGCATTTTCACTCACCTCCGAAGTATTTTCAGCAGAACTTTCTTCCTGGGTGTTGCCGGTACGTTCCTGGGAAGCAGCCTCGCTGTCCTCCAGGATATCCTGCTTATTTACTGTGATCACAAAAACTTCTCTTAAATGCTGGAAGTCCACAGGTGTTACAATGGTTCCTGACTTAGTCAGATTGTTGCTGTCCTGCTGGATCTCACTTACATATCCAATGAACAGTCCTTCTACAAATTTTTCGCTGATATTCGAGGTGACGATGCGCTCTCCTACAGTCACCCGGTTTTCTCTGTCATAAAGCTGGGTAAAGCTCAGCTTTCCCTCATCGATCAGCTCCAGATCTCCCTCTACCACGCAATTATCAGAGGTACTGACTGTCATAGCGCTTACATTACTGCTGTCGTCAATGATAGCACGCACAGTAGCCCAGGTAGGCCCTACCTCTGTAACGATTCCGGCAAGTCCGCGTCCGGCAATTACATTATTGTCCACTCTTACTCCATCATTGCTTCCTTTATCTATCATAAAAGTATCGTACCAGTTTCCCGGATCCTTGGAAATAATGGTGGCCGCGATCTTAGGATATTCTGTGTACTCTTCATCCAGGTTATACAGTTCCTGCAGTCTGGTAAGTTCCGTCTGGTCCTGGATGAGCTTATTATTCTGGCTGGTAAGGCTGTCAATCTGTGCTTTCAGCTCTTCATTTTCCGCAAGCAGATTCTGTTTATCCTGAAGACTGTCCCTTACGGAAGCCAGAAAGGATCCCACCTGACTGATGCTTTTTTCAAAAGGGACCACAATCATGCCTGCAAGCTCCTGAAAAGGCGCTCCGGTTACTCCGGAGGAAAAAGTAGCTACAATGGCACTAAGGCAAAACAATGTCATAATGACAAGCAGGTGCTTGCTTTTTAAATTGATCCTGAAATGGAATTTCTTTTTCAGTTTTTTCATAAAATGCACCTCTGAAAATTTTTTGGTTTCTGTATTTTACAGCTTTCGCTGGGTAATAGGCTGGGCCCACTTCTTCAGATCCCGGTCCCGGATGATCCGTTCCAGGCCGCAGATCTTGGAAGTCTCATAAAGCTCTGACAGGTTAAAAGTAAACCCTGTATAGCTGGCCAGATAATTGTCAATAAACGGAAGCCTTGTGCTTCCCCCTGCCAGATAGATGCCTTCCTTGGCAATATGGTAGGAAATCTGCGGCGGTGTTCTCTCTAAAAAAGTTTTCATCTCTGCGGCGATCTCATTTACACAGTTCATAATCCCCGCGTTTACCACGTAAGAAGACACAACCTCTTCTCTTGGAAGACCGGAAACACTGTCAATGCCCACTACCTTCCTGGCCTCCTTGCGCTGGTCGTTCAGCCGGCCCATAACAAGCTTTAAGCGTTTTCCCGTCCGTGTCCCGATCTGAAGGTTATATCTTTTCCGCACTTCACTGCAGATAGCCTCATTCATCTGGCGTCCCCCAATAGGGATCTTTTTGCTGATAATGATCTTTCCGTCTGTGATGATGGAAAACTGGGTGCTCTGTGCTCCAATGTTAACCACCATGCTTCCCTCATTTTTTTCTAGGTTTACTCCCATGGCAAGAGCGTCCGCGATAGGTGCCTCCACCATGTAAACCCTGTTCTTCCGAAGCCAGTGCCCGTTTGCCACATGATAATAGGCGCGCTTTTCGATAGCGGTCATATCCAGTGGAACAGCGAAATACATGACCGACCCCACCCCCAGGATGCGGTCTATTTTTTTTATCATACTGTACAGGGCGATCTCCTGCAGCTCTAAATTGGCAATCATGCCAAAAGCCATCGGCGAACTGACGGAAATGTCTGCTGGCGATTTTTCAAACATTTCGTATGCCTCGTTGCCCACGGCGATGATTTTACGGCCTTTTGCTGCAATCATATTCTTTTCGATGTAACTTTTATTTTTCAAATAGGAATATACCTTGATGCTGCTGCTCCCCAGGTCGATTCCATATTTTTTTTCAAAAAGCATAAAACTATCTCCCCTTACGTTCCCTCCAGGAGACCTTGTTCCCGGAAGCTTACGTACCTGTGATCCCCTATGATGATATGGTCTAAAAGATGAATGCCCAGAAGCTCACCTGCCTGATAGACCCTCTCTGTTACTTCTTCATCACAGGGACTTGGCATGGGATCTCCGCTTGGATGATTATGTACCAGGATGATGTTTACTGCATGACGGCGCAGGGCCTCTACAAAGACCTCTCTTGGAGTGATCAGGGCTGCATTGGCCGTCCCTCTGGAAAGATACTGCTCTCCCATCAGATGATTCTTTCCGTCCAGCATCATACAGAGAATAACCTCCTGCTCCTCATGGCGGAGCTGTTCCATATAGTACCTGGCAATGGTTGACGGCTGCTCGAAGGAAAGCTGTGTCCTGGCAGCCGTGGTAGCGATCCGTTTCGAAAGCTCCCCGATGCATTTTAACTGGATCGCTTTTACCCTGCCGATACCGTGTATCTTCGTAAGCTCCTCCTGGGAAGTATGCAGGATCCCCAAAAGGCCGGGATACGAAGAATTATCCATATGATTTAAAATTTCATTTGCCAGATCCAGTGAATTTATTCCCCTGGTCCCGCTGCGGAGAATGACCGCCAGAAGCTCCCCATCGCTTAAGGCGCTCTCACCCTCCCGTATGCATTTTTCGTAGGGACGCTGAGATTCCGGCAATTCTTTCATTGTGTCTTTCATACTGTTTTCCCTTTCGCCCTCTGAACAGGTATGGTGGGATAAACAGAATTATTTTAACATAAAAGAATTGGGATGTATATGGTCTCCTAAAATTTTCTATATTTTTTACAGATATTTTCTGCAATTTTTATACCATCCATGGCGGCGGAGGTGATCCCTCCGGCATAACCGGCCCCCTCTCCGCATGGATAAAGTCCTCCTCTATTAGCGAGAAACTCTTTATCCCTAAGGATACGCACAGGAGAAGAAGTACGGCTTTCTATCCCGCTTAAAAGTGCGTCCTCCCTGTCAAATCCAGGAATTTTTCTTCCGAAAGAAAGGATTCCCTCCTCCAGGGCGTCCCCGATCTGCGCCGGAAGGATGGAACGGACGTCAGTGAAAGTATAACCGCCTTTCATACAGGGAAAAATATTCCCCGGCTTTTCACTTGGCTGTTTTTTTCGGTAATCGCCGAAAAGCTGCACCGGAATTTTTCCCTTTCCGGCCATCCAGGCTTTTCTTTCCAGATCACGCTGAAAGGCAATTCCCCCTAAAGGGCCATCCTTTGGAAAGTCCTTGGGAGTTACGGTGACGATCAGAGCGCTGTTTGCGTTTTCTCCATCCCTGCTGGAATAGCTCATTCCGTTTACCGCCAGCATCCCTTCTTCTGAAGAGGCGTTCACCACATATCCTCCCGGACACATGCAAAACGAATACACGCCTCTTCCGTCTGCCGCGGTATGCGTTACTTTATAGCTGGCCGCCCCGAGAAGAGGATTTTCTTTCTCTCCGTAAAGAGCCTGGTTGATCATGGACTGGGGGTGCTCGATCCTAAGGCCTACGGCAAAAGCTTTCGGCTCCATATAAACGCCTCTTTCATACAGCATCTGGAAGGTGTCTCTCGCACTGTGGCCGATAGCAAGAACGCAGACCTGTGCCGGTATCTCCTCTTTTCCATTTACAACCACAGTTTTAAGGATACCGTTTTCAAACTTCAGATCTGTAACTTTGCTCCGAAACTGAAAACTTCCTCCCATCTCTTCAATCTGCCGGCGCATAGTCGTCACAATGGAGATCAGTACATCCGTACCCAGATGAGGCTTTTGCTGGTAAAGGATGGCCGGGTCTGCCCCAGCGTCCACAAACCGCTTTAAAACCTCCTGATTTCTTCCGAAAGTATCTTTTACCAGTGTATTCAGCTTCCCATCAGAAAACGTTCCTGCTCCTCCTTCTCCGAACTGCACATTGGAATCCGGATCCAGAACCCCTTGTTTCCAGAATGTTTCTACAGTCTCTTTTCGCTTCTCCGCCTCTTCTCCACGTTCCAGGACAATAGGCCGGTATCCTCCCCGCGCAAGATACCAGGCGCAGAACAGACCTGCCGGTCCGCTTCCGATCACCACCGGAGGATAAAGAAGCGGTTCTTCTCCTGGATCTGGAAAAACATATTCTTTTTTCTTGATTAACATAATATTTTTATCGTTAACTTTTTTGACGATTTTTTCTTCTTCCGATATCGTCACTTCCACTGTATAGACGAATTTCTTTTCTTCTTTTTTTCGGGCGTCCAAAGACTGGCGCCTGATTTCATAAGTAAAAGGTATTTTGGGATTTTTTAAAGTCCTGGCAATCTTCTTTTCCAGGTCTTTCTTGGTATGGGTAATGGGAAGTTTCAGCTGGCTGATCTGGATCATAAGTCCTCCTTTCCTTTCTGGACGGCGTGTTTTCCTGCCATGGCTCCGCTGGACCATGCCCATTGAAGATTATAGCCTCCGCAGGTTCCGTCAATGTCTAAAAGCTCGCCGGCAAAGAAAAGTCCAGGTACGACAAGAGACTCCATGGTAAACGGATCCACCTGGGCCGTATCCACTCCTCCGGAGCACACCTGTGCCTGGGCAAAAGAAAGGCCGGAAACAACTTCCAGAGGAAATTCTTTGATCGCTTTTATCAAATCCTTTTTTGCAGTAAGAACAGGGATCAGTTTCTGGGGAAAAAGTCCTACCAAAAGCTCTTTTTCTGTTTTATAAGGACAATTCTTCTTTCTGGCAGTCAGGAACCCTTCCATGGCTTCCATAGGAAATTCCGGAAGGAAATCCAAAAGCAGCGATACCCTTAAGCCCTCCTCTAAAGCACGTATGGCATAACGGCTCAGCTGAAACACCGGAATGCCGGAAACGCCGTATTCTGTAAGCTGCAGTTCTCCCTGCTGGCTTTTTAAAGGAATCTGGTCCAGGCAGAGGGTAACCTTTCCCTCTGTGCGTACTCCTGCCCATTTAAAAGGCTTTCCCTGGCATTTTAGGCCGGTGAGTGCGGGAAGCGGTTCGATGATCCTATGGCCAAGCTTTTTCGCAAGGTCATAGCCGCTTCCGTCTGCTCCGGAAATCTGTGAAGCCTTAGAACCATTTGCCAGGATAACAGCATCTCCTTCATAATGCCATCCAGGGGTATAAACCTTCCAAATCCCTTCTTCCTTTTTTACCTCTGTTACATGTTCCTTTGTTTTTATTTTTACCCCAAGCTGCCTGGCTTCCATGCAGAGCACTTCTGTCACGCTGGATGCCTGGCCGCTGTGAGGATATAGATAGTCGTTTTTATTTACCGTATAAATGCCGAGAGCGGAAAAGAATTTTATGGTATCCTGCACGGAAAATTCTTTTAGAGCTGGTTCGGCAAACTTTGGATGAGTTCCCCGGTATGCATCTGAGGGCCGGGAAAGATTCGTCAGGTTGCACTTCCCGTTTCCCGTGGCATTGATTTTTTTTCCAGGTTTTTCATTATGTTCCAGAACCGTGACGGCTCCTCCTTCTCTCGCTGCCATGATCGACGCCATAAGACCTGCTGCGCCGCCTCCAACGATCACGATTCTTTTTTTCATGATAACATTGCCTCCTTTCCCTTGGACGTAATGTTTTTCTTGATCTGTCAGATCCTTTCGATTGATTTACTCTCCTGTTTTCAGGGAAGAGTGACGATACCTGCGTCCACCAATTTCTGAAGGGACATAAGGACACCAAGCTTGGCATGTTCGAAGGTCAGACCTCCCTGGAAATACACTGCGTAGGGAGGCTTCATCGGTCCATCTGCGGAAAGCTCTATGGAAGAGCCCTGGACAAAGGCCCCGGCAGCCATAATCACCTGGCTGTCATAGCCGGGCATATCCCAGGGTTCCGGATCCACATAGCTGTCTACCGGCGCGGCCGCCTGAATCCCTTTGCAAAAAGCGATCACCCCTTCTGGAGTGCCTAAGGTTACTGCCTGGATGATGTCCTGACGGGGTTCTTTTGAATCCGGCACGACGGCAAATCCCAGCCGTTCATATATATTGGCGGCGAAAACCGCTCCCTTAAGGGCGCTTTTCGTCACCATAGGCGCAAGGAAAAATCCCTGAAAAAAAGAACGGTTCACTCCAAGGGAAGCGCCCACTTCCATTCCAAGTCCCGGGCAGGTCATACGGTAGGACGCGTTTTCCACACATTCCTTTTTTCCGGCTATATAACCTCCGATGGGAGCCAGTCCCCCTCCGGGATTTTTAATCAGGGAACCTACCATCATATCCGCTCCCACATCGCTTGGCTCAATGGTATCCACAAATTCTCCATAACAATTATCCACCATACAGATCACATCCGGTTTGATCTGCTTTACGAAAGCGATCAGCTCTCCAATCTGTTTTACAGAAAAGGAAGGACGGGTCTGATAACCTTTGGAACGCTGGATGGCTACCACCTTTGTCTTTTCGTTTACAGCTTTTTTTATGTTTTCGTAATCAAAGGTGCCGTCCGGGAGAAGATCCACCTGTCTGTAGGTAATGCCGTATTCCGCCAGGGAACCTCTACTTGGACGAATCCCGATCACTTCCTCTAAAGTATCATATGGCTTTCCTGCAGGAGAAAGCAGCTCATCTCCAGGACGGAGGTTTCCGAATAAAGCGATTGCCAGTGCATGGGTGCCGCAGGCGATCTGCGGGCGCACAAGACAAGCCTCTGTGTGAAAAGTATCTGCGTATACCTTTTCTAAGGTGTCTCTGCCATAATCATTATATCCATAACCGGAGGAGGAGTGAAAGCATTCCTCGCTCACTTTATTTTTCTGCATGGCAAGAAGAACCTTTAACTGGTTGTATTCCGCAGTCCTGTCAAAGGCCTGGAACCGTTCCTTTAATGTGTTTTCTATTTTCTGTCCGAAATCGTATACCTGGGGGGAAATCCCAAGCTGTCCGTATAATTCTTTCATTCTTTTCCTCTTTCTGACGCACTAGCTGCGTCAATGATGGTAGATTTGGAAGTTTACTTCCAAACTTTCCTCTTTATCCTTTATTTTTTTCTATTATTACATACCGCATCCGAATCACATCCCTGCTGCGCGGTTACGCCTCAGTATGATTCAGCAATCTATTTATAACCATGTGCGCTTCCTGGTATCCTTCCCTGTCTTAAATAGCAGGGCCATCGTGCCTGTTTTCTTCTGCTTTCGGGAATATATGCCGGTCCGCCAAGGCAGAAAGCATATAGGCCAGGATCCTGTCTTCCTCATAAGAAAACTCGTCTTTATTTACCCAGATCACATCCTCTTCCCGCTTAAACCAGGTGAGCTGTCTCTTGGCAAAGTGTCTGGTATCCCGCTTGATGACGCGCACCGCCTCTTCCAGAGGATATTCTCCGTCCAGATAAGAAAGGATTTCTTTATATCCAAGTCCCTGCATGGAAACCATCCCTCTGTGACAGCCCATCTCCTTTAAACGGATGACTTCTTTTGTCAAACCTGCTTCCATCATCTCATCCACCCGTGCATCGATCCGGTTATAAAGAAGTTCTCTTGGCACATTCAAAACGAAATAGGCCAGGTTGTAAGGGCTTGGCTTCTGCCTCTCCCTGGCATTATGGGAGGATATGGGTATTTTATTCTGATGATAAAACTCAAGAGCGCGGATCACACGCTTTACATTGTTGGGATGGATTTCCTTTGCGCTTTTTTCATCCACCTCTTTCAGCATTTGGTGAAGAAAATCCGCTCCCTTTTCCTGGTACAGCTGTTCCAGTTCCCGTCTGTAGGCGTCCTCGGAAGAGGCGCTGGTAAAATCAATGTCTCTGGTCACTGCCTGGATATAAAAGCCGGTCCCTCCCACCAGGATGGGGATCTTACCTTTTGCGTAAATTTCTTCCATGGCGGACTTCGCCATCTGCTGAAATTTAACAATATGAAACTCTTCCTTCGGAGGCAGCACATCCACCAGATAATGGGGAACACCCTGCATTTCTTCCGGCCGTATCTTAGCGGAACCGATATCCATATATTTATATACCTGCATGGAGTCTGCGGAAATGATCTCGCCGTTTACTGCTTTTGCCAGAGAGATAGAAAGTTTAGTCTTACCTGCCGCAGTAGGACCAGTAAGAACGATCAGTGGCTTTTTCATCGTTTCTCCTATACAATTCTTTTAAATTTCTTTTCCAGCTCTGCCTTTGACATGGAAATGATCGTTGGCCTTCCATGGGGACAATGATAAGGATTGTCCAAAGTCAAAAGCTCATCGATCAGGGTATCCGCCTCGGCAGGAGACATTTTATGGTTTCCTTTTACCGCGGCTTTGCAGGCCATAGTAGCCAGACGGGCAGTAAAGAGCTGAAGAGCATTTTTTTCTCCGTCCCCTGAGAGATGATCCAGCATATCCAGAAAAAGTTCTTCCTCTTCCATTCCGTAAAGTTCTGAGGGTACTGCGCTGATACAATATTCCTTTCCGCCAAAGGGCTCGATCTCAAAGCCAAACTGTTGGAAATATTCCATATTCGCCTTTAAAATCACTTCCTCCTGAAGATTTAAGGTAACAATCAGAGGCGGACTTATATACTGAGAATGGATCTCCCGGTTTTTAAACTGTTTTACAAAGCGTTCATAATACACTTTTTCATGTGCCGCATGCTGGTCGATGATATAAAAATTATCCTCAAACTGTACCAGCCAGTAAGTGTCAAAAAGCTGGCCGATCAGCTGATGACGGCTCCTAGAGGATGGGGAGAGAAGCTTTTCTTCGAACAGCTCCAGCTGTTGGGCAGAAGCTGCGTCTGGGGGAATAGACGCTTTTTTTTCGGGTGCTGTCTGATCCTTAGATGCCTCCTTCTGGGGCGGCGTTTGCTCCTTCAGAGGCGTTTCTTCTGTGTGCTGCTCTGCTTTTTGCTGGGGTGCTGTTGGAGTATCCGAGAGAATGATATCTGCCTGTCTGCCCGGTTGTCCGGATCCGCCGCGCTGGTCTTTCTCTTTTTGAAAAACTGGAAGCTGATCAGAGGTTCTTTGAAAAAGGGCTTCCTCCTCTTTAGAAAATGCAGCGGCTTCTAATGCATCGGTTTCTTTTTCCGGGGCAGATATCTTATATGGATTTTCTTCTTTTATGATATCTTTATGAGGAAGTCCCATTCCCTGCATGGCCTGTTCTCTTCTTCTCACCTCAAATGGCTCCGGAACCTCGCCTCTGGAAACCACTTCTCTCTTTTCCTGCTTCTCTTCCTGTCCGACTGTAACCTTAGGGATCATTTCCCGGCGGGTAAGAGCCCGGCGCACAGTTTCATAGACAGCCTCGTAAACCTCCGCTCCTCTGGCGAACCGCACTTCCAGCTTCGCGGGATGGACGTTTACATCCAGATCATTGCCGTCCATTTCCATCTGCAAAGAGACAAATGGAAATTTATGCTGCATAAGAAAGCCCTTGTATCCGTCCTCAATGGCCTTAGTTATGATTTTATTTTTTACATATCTTCCGTTAATGGAATAATTTTCAAAGGTACGGTTTCCCCTGGAAATCTCCGGTTTTCCGATAAATCCTGTTATTTTCATAAAATCATTTTCGTAAGCTACATCTAAAAGAGCCTTGGCGATCTCCCGGCCGTAAACATTATAAATTACGTCTTTTACATTGTAATTTCCGGATGTGTGCAGCTTTACCTGCTTATTTTGAATATATTTAAAAGAGATTTCCGGGTGGGAAAGGGCCAGCTGTTCCATAAGGGCGCTGATATAATTTCCCTCTGTGGCGTCAGTCTTTAGGAACTTGCTTCTGGCAGGCACATTGTAAAAAAGATTCCGCACCAGAAAAGTAGTTCCCTCCGGAGCGCCCAGTTCCTCAAAAGACTGTTCCCTGCCCCCTTCGATCACATAACGCACTCCCGTCAGAGCGGAAGGGGTTTTCGTGATCAATTCCACCTGAGCGACCGCTGCGATACTGGACAATGCCTCCCCTCGAAACCCCAGAGAAACAATATGCTCCAAATCTTCCACCTTCTCGATCTTACTGGTGGCATGGCGCATAAAGGCAAGAGGCACTTCCTCCGCCTCTATCCCGCTTCCGTTATCTGTGATCCGGATCAGCTTTTTTCCTCCGTCCGTGATCTCCACGGTGACAGCTGTAGCCCCGGCGTCAATGGCATTTTCCACCAGCTCCTTAACCACAGAGGAAGGACGCTCCACCACCTCTCCGGCAGCGATCTTGTCAATTGTATTTTGGTCTAATACTGCAATTTTTTTCAATCCTATCACCATCGGTTCTTAATCTTATTCTGCAGGTTGTACAGGATATTCATGGCCTCCATAGGCGTAATGTTCGTCATATCCAGTGCTCGTATCTCTTCTACGATATCATTATCCTGCACCGTATCAAAAAGTGACATTTGGGCCATATCTACCTGGTCATATACGATCTTCTGCTTTTTCTTCTGGGAAGTAAGATCCTTCACCGCGGCAGTGATATCCGCGTCGCTTAATTCTTCCACCAGCTCCTTGGCCCTGTTGATCACAGACTCCGGCACGCCGGCCAGCTTGGCCACCTGGATGCCGTAGCTTTTATCTGCTCCGCCCTTTACAATCTTTCTGAGGAAAACAATATCGTCTCCCTTTTCCTTCACTGCGATACAGTAGTTGTTTACCCCGGCAATCTTGCCTTCCAGCTCCGTAAGTTCATGGTAATGAGTGGCAAATAAGGTCTTTGCCCCGCAAAGCTTCACATTGCTGATATGCTCGATCACTGCCCAGGCAATGGAAAGCCCGTCGAAAGTACTGGTTCCCCGGCCGATCTCATCCAGGATCAAAAGGCTTCTCGAAGTGGCGTTTCTTAAAATATTGGCCACCTCAGTCATCTCCACCATAAAGGTACTTTGTCCGCTTGCAAGGTCGTCCGAAGCCCCCACGCGGGTAAAAATACGGTCCACAATGCCGATATTCGCCTTTTCCGCGGGGACAAAGCTGCCGATCTGTGCCATAAGCACGATCAGGGCGCTTTGACGCATGTAAGTGGATTTTCCTGCCATGTTCGGCCCGGTGATAATGGAGATCCTTTTTTTCTGGTTATCCAGGTAAGTATCATTGGCAATAAACATGTCGTTTTCGATCATTCTCTCTACCACCGGATGGCGTCCGTTTTTGATGTCAATGACGCCGTTTTCGTTGATCTTCGGCCGCACATAATGGTTTCTCTCTGCCACAAGGGCCAGAGAAGCAAACACATCTATGTAGGCTACAGCCTTGGCTGTATGCTGGATACGAACCACTTCCGCGCCTACCTGGTCACGTACCTGGGAAAAAAGCTCATATTCCAGAGCGTAAAGCTTATCCTCCGCTCCAAGGATCAGATCCTCCAGTTCCTTTAATTCCTGGGTGATATAGCGTTCCGCATTGGCAAGGGTCTGCTTGCGCACATAATTATCCGGCACCTGGTCTTTAAAGGTATTGGTAACTTCCAGAGAATATCCGAATACACGGTTATATTTAATCTTAAGGGATTTTATCCCTGTGCGCTCCCGCTCCTTGGCTTCCAGCTCAGAGAGCCATTTTTTGCCGTCAGTGCGGGAACGGCGGAATTTATCCACGTCCTCGTTATATCCTTCTCGGATGATCCCGCCGTCCTTTTGGGCAATGGGCGGTTCATCTACGATCGCGCGCTTGATCAGGCTGCACAGATCCCCTAAAGCATCCATATCTTCATTGATCTGCATCAAAATAGGCGACTTGAACTCTCCCAAAACCTGCTTAATATAAGGAAGCATTTCCAAAGAAGCGGCAAAAGCCACAAGATCCCTAGGATTAGCGGATTTATAGCTGATCCGGCTGATCAGGCGCTCCATATCGTAAACAGGATTTAAGTATTCGCGGATCTCATCCCGAAGCATTGCCTTTTCATTCAACTCCTCAAGAGCAGTCAGGCGGCGGTTGATCTCCTCCGTGTCAATAAGGGGCTGTTCTACCATAGCCCGAAGGGTACGGGCCCCCATAGCAGTCTTCGTCTTGTCCAGCACCCATAAAAGGGAGCCCTTTTTCTGCTTTTCCCTCATGGTCTCCACAAGCTCCAGATTTCTTCGGCTGGAGCTGTCGATCAGCATATATTTGTCCGCCATATACGGATGTATGGTAGCCATATGGGAAAGGGCCGTCTTCTGCGTCTCTTTCAGATATAAAAACAAAGCGCCGGAGGCAATGATCCCGCTGTCGTA
The DNA here is from genome assembly GCA_019118425.1 of Candidatus Blautia faecavium. GTDB lineage: Bacteria > Bacillota > Clostridia > Lachnospirales > Lachnospiraceae > Blautia_A > Blautia_A faecavium. Next base: position 12,281 of record DWYZ01000306.1, read on the forward strand.
ATCCTTGATCCCCAGCCCTTCCAGGTTCGTCACATGAAAATGTTCTTTTAAAGTGCGTCTGCACAGATCATCATCAAAATACCAGGTATCCAGAGAAAAAATACAGATTCCCAGCCGGTCCTTTAAATCATCTGTGTCAATGCCGCTCATAAAAAAGGCATCGTTGCAGATGATCTCCGCCGGAGTAAATTTATTGATTTCGTCTAAAAGTTTCTGAGGCTTATCCACTTCTGTCAGGAAACAGTCCCCTGTCGTTATGTCCGCAATGGCACAGCCGAAACGGTCTTCTGTGGCAACAATGGACATAAGGTAATTATTCTTCGTCTCATCCAGCGCGGTGGCGTCCAGAGTGGTACCGGGCGTGACTACACGGATCACTTCTCTTTTTACCAGGCCTTTGGCAGTCTTAGGGTCTTCCACCTGCTCACAGATAGCTACCTTATATCCCTTATCGATCAGTCTTTTAATATAAGTTTCCGCAGCATGAAAAGGAACGCCGCACATGGGCGCTCTCTCCTCTAATCCACAGTCTTTTCCTGTCAGTGTGATTTCCAGTTCCTTCGTCACGGTAAGGGCATCCTCGAAAAACATTTCATAGAAATCCCCCAGACGGTAAAATAGGATACAGTCTTTATACTCCTCTTTTGTTTTTAAATATTCACGCATCATTGGTGATAATGCCATAATTAATCCTCCAAGCTTACAGATGTTCAGTCGTGCCTTACAGCCCTTTTCCCATTCTTTGGTCATTTATAAAAATACAGGGCATAACTGTTTTTATCT
>DWYZ01000307.1 GCA_019118425.1 Candidatus Blautia faecavium
AGAATTTCAACTAATTCTTTAAATTTGTTGTAATTAAATGTCGTTTGGGACACAACACAAATACTTTTCCCCTCTTCAGGAAAAAATTCTTCTGCCTCCTTTTCCTGTGCTATAACAGTATACGGACCGCTGCACCAGCCGCAAATTCCTTTTACTTCAGGATGAGAGGCATCTCCGATAATCACAACATGGCTGCCGTTTTTTCCTTCCCGTTCTACGATCCTGTGGATTTTTAAAACAAAAGGACAGGTAACATCCACATAGGAAATCCCCTTTTCCTTTAGTTTTTCGTACACTCTTCGTCCCACTCCGTGGGAACGGATCACCACGGTTCCCTCTTTCAGTGTATCCAAATCCTGTTCTTCTATAACTGACACACCTTTTTGTTCAAGATCAGAAACCACTGTTTCATTATGGATAATAGGGCCAAGTGTATAAATCCTGGCATCCGGAGAGGCCAAAAGCTCATATACTTTATCCACTGCTCGCTGCACACCGAAGCAAAAACCCGCGGTCTTCGCCACCTTTACTTCCATACTTTTCAAACCGCCTCTACATTATTTTGACATTTTTTCTTCATAAATCTGTAATATCAGTTTTACTACCTCAGGGATATCCAATTGGGACGAGTCTACAAGAACAGCATCCTCTGCCTGGCGCAGAGGAGAAACCTGACGGTTCATATCCCTTTCATCCCTCTCCCGGATATCCTTTTCAATCTCATCTATATCACAAGGAGCACCTTTTTCTTTAAGCTCCAGAAAACGACGCCTGGCGCGTGTCTCTACACTGGCTGTGAGATAAATTTTTACATCTGCATGGGGAAGAATCGTAGTTCCGATATCCCTGCCGTCCATGACTACGCTGTTCTGTCCTGCAAGCTCTCTCTGCAGATTCAAAAGCCACTCACGTACCTTAGGATTGGCTGAACTTACAGACGCCATATTTCCCACTTCCTCTGTCCTAAGATAAGGGGTAACGTTTTCTCCGTTTAAAAACACCTGCTGTTCTCCGTCTTTATATGCAATAGAAATACACGCGTTCTGACACTCCCTTGCAATCTCCTCCTGATCGTCTTTTCGCACTCCCTTTTTCAGCAGATGCAGGGCTATGGCTCGGTACATTGCCCCGGTATCTACATAGATAAATGCCAGTTCTTTGGCCACAAGCTTCGCAATCGTACTTTTTCCGGCTCCCGCCGGTCCGTCAATTGCAATATTACATACCATATATCATTTCCTCCTTATTCTTCATTCCTTTTATATAGAAGGCTCTGTATTTAGTGCACTGACACATTTATATCCGCACTAGGACAGGGCCATAGCAGCCAGATAGGCGGTAGACCAGGCAATCTGAAGATTAAATCCTCCTGTCAGGGCATCCAGATCAAGAACCTCCCCGATAAAATATAAATGACTTAATTTCCTGGATTCCATCGTCCCTGGCTGGATATCCTTTACAGACACCCCTCCTCTTGTGATGATAGCTTCCTTAAACTCTCCCATGCCTGTAATGGTAAAGGGAAAGGCCTTCACTAAAGCACCGAAGGCTTTTCTTTGTTCTTTGGAGATATCATGCACCGGTTTATCCGGGTCAATTCCTCCAAGGGAAAGCATAACCGGAGTAAGGGAAGAAGGAAACAGTACATGGATCACATTTTTAAACTGCTTGTTTTGTCCTTTTTCAAACTCCCGCAGGATCCGGGCATCCAGCTGTTCTAAAGACAAAGCCGGCTTAAGATCCACCCATGCCTTAAGCTCCCCCTTTTCCAGCTGGTCTGCAATCACTGCGCTGGCGGAGAGGACAAGGGGACCGCTCACCCCCTGATGGGTAAAAAGCATTTCTCCAAAGTCCTGGTACAACGTCTTTTTCTCTTTTTTTATGGTCAGCTTTACATTACGTAAAGAAAGTCCCTGCAGCTTGGGAATATAGTCCTCCTTCGTATGCAGCGGCACCAATGAGGGCGTCCGCTGTGTTACCTTATGGCCCGTCTCTTCTGCGAAACGGTACCCGTCTCCTGTGGATCCGGTGGAGGGATAAGACAATCCGCCTGTGGCGACGATCACATGATCTCCCTTAAGGATTCTCCCGTCCAAAGACGTACGCCTGACGCCTGTCCGTTTTCTTCCATGATTCCGGCAGCCTCTGTATGGAGATGGATATGCACCCCGGCTCTTTTCATCTGATCCGTAAGGGCCCGTATAATATCTGAAGAATGGTCTGAACAGGGAAAGACGCGGTTTCCCCTTTCTATATTCAAGGAAACGCCTGCCTTTTCAAAAAAATCCATCACCTCATCCGGGCCGTAGGTATAAAAAGCACTGTATAGAAACTTTCGGTTTCTCATGACCGCCGAAAACAATTCTTCTCTGCCGCAGGCATTGGTAAGGTTGCATCTGCCCTTACCGGTGATATACAACTTTTTTCCAAGCTTTTCATTTTTTTCCAGGACATGGACTTCATGTCCGTTTCTTGCCGCGTATACACTGGCAAGCATGCCCGCCGCGCCGCCGCCTACAATGACTACTTTGCTCATAGAAGTCCTCGTTTCTCTCAAAATTTGAAATTATTATATCAAAAAAAAAATAGATTGCAAGTCCTCTCTTGTGTGCTTTTCTCGATATCCTGTCTTTTATGCGAAAAATCTGTCTTTTAAACAAAACCGCTTGAATTCACATTTTTTGTGTTCTATACTCAAATCCAGTCAAGGAGGATAACCCATATGAAAAAAATTGCTGTCTGTGATGACGATTCCCTAATCCTTTCCATGATGAAAGAATATCTGGAGTCCGTAAAATCTTATTTTCATATTGATTTTTTTTCCAGCGGAGAGGAACTTCTAGCCTCTGAAAAAGCATACGATGTTATTTTTCTGGACATTGACATGAAAGGGATATCCGGCATTGATACCGGAAGAAAAATCCGCACCTACAGTAAAAAAGCAAAGATCATATATGTAACCGCTTACGAAGACTTCAGGGATTATGCCTTTTCCGTCCACGCCTTCGGCTATCTGATCAAGCCGGTTACAAAAGAAAAAATTATGGAAGTCCTTTTAGAAGCTCTGGATTACGCCAAGGAAGAAACTTCCGGTCCCAGGCTCCGTTTCCAGACGGAGGAAGGCTTTCAGGAACTTTTCGTCAAAGATATCTGTTACTTTGAATACCAAAATAGAAAGGTACGGATTGTCACAACAAAGGCCATATTTCACATCCACGAGGCCATTGGCGCCCTTGGAGACCGGGTGGCGGAAATGGGCTTTGCCTCCCCTCATAAAAGTTTTGTGGTAAATCTCGCCCATGTAAAGGCGATCCAGGGATATGAGCTGGTCATGACAAACGAAGACCGGCTCCCTTTGTCCCAAAAGCGTTCCCCACAGTTCCGGCAGATACTGACCAGGTATCTTGCACAGCAGATTTAAAGGAGGCCGCAATCATGTTGGGTATATTTTTAAACCTATTTTTAGGTATAGCAGAACAGTCAACTATCTATCTGTGCGTTGGGCTGTTTATGAAAAACAATGACAGACAGTTTTTCCGAAAACGGTTCTGGTATATTTTTGCTTTTTCCCTTTGTATCATCGGAGGCTTTTTTCTGTCTGTATCCCTGCAGAATTTAGGGCTTCCCTGGTTAGGACTCGCATTTCAGCTGATTTCTTTTATGATCCTTGGGCGCACGCTGTTTCATAAAAGACTCCAAAGCCTGCTTCTGGACCTGGTTTTTACAGGTATTTTATTTCTTGCTGTGGAAGCCGGAATTTACGTGGTTAATATAATTTTTTATTCCGTACAAATACGGGATATCCTGTGGCTTGGGAATCTTACCATAGGAATCAAGATTTTGTGCATGCTTTTGACTACTTTCTTCGCTGTCAGCTGGCTAAAGCAACTTAAAACCGTAAGAGTGCGAAAAAGACAGGCAGCGGCCATCCTTGCCCTTCCTCTTTTCACTATTTTTTATTTTTACTCTCTTATAGAAATGAGTTCTGTTTATATACAGCTGAAGGATATCACCCTGCTTCTGGCAAACATCATCGCGCTGGTACTATTGAATTTTTACTTTCTCTATTTGTGGAGACATTTTCTCTACTCCCGGGAGCTGGAAAAAAAGCTGGAACTCTTCCAAACTCAGAGCAGCCTCCAGTACCGGTATTACGAACAGCTGGAAGAGAAATACAAAGGATCCCGCAAGATCATCCACGACATGAAAAATCACCTGTCCGCCATCCGGCAGCTTTATGAAAAAGACGCTTCACCTGCCGGTGATCAATATATGGAGGATTTGTATCACATGCTGAACAAGATCGGCGAAAAATTTTATTCATCAAACAAGATGCTGAACATTATCTGCAACGACAAACTGTCCTTTGCCCGGCAGAAAGGCATCGCTGTCACTGCCGAGATCGGGGATGTGGATCTCTCTGAAATAAA
>DWYZ01000308.1 GCA_019118425.1 Candidatus Blautia faecavium
AAAATCAACCGCCTGGAGAATAGAGAGGTAAGAGTCCCGCTTACAGCACCGCGGCCCTCCGATATCGCCTATCGCACTCAGCGCGCTGGCGGTCATCTTATGAGAGAGTCCGAAATTATCTTTTCCTAAAGGTGTAGAGCCAGTAACAATAGAAATAAACATTCCCGTACTGATTCCAGCACCGCATGCACCCCAGAAGCCACACGCGCCTCCCGGCACCATTCTTCCTCTGCTGTTCATCTCAACCAGCGCCTCTTTAAGCTTAATATTTCCTCCTGAATTTTTATAAGCTGTCAAGAGTGCCATTCCCACCATAATATGATGCTCTGGCCCATGCATATGGCAGAAAGGCTGAGACATCATTTTATTAAGAATAATAACCGGATTCTTAGACGTTTCTTCTAAACATACAGCAACGCAGCTGTCAATCCCCTGCATGTGGCATTCATTGCAAACATAATGTCCATTAATACATCTGGTTTTACTTTTTTCCTTTTTATGGCACAGTTCGCAATCCATTTCAATGTCTTCCTCTAAATATTCCAAAGGTGCCTTACAGATCAAACATTCTTCTTTCATATCTTCCAACTCTCCCTTCTTATTCGTTTTCAATGGAAATCGTCCGCGTGGCTATATTCTCTCTAAATGCACGGTCATGCTCCACAAAGATCATAGCTGGCGAAAACTCATGGATAAGATTTTCAATCTGCATCCGTGTATAAATGTCAATATAGTTTAATGGTTCATCCCATATATATAAATGTGCCTGCTCACAAAGACTCTTCGCCAGCAGGACTTTCTTCTTCTGTCCTGCGGAAAATTCACGGATATCCTTGTCAAACTGAACCCTTTCAAAATCCATTTGCCGTAGAATTGCCTTAAACAGGCTTTCCTCTAAATGATTGGATTTAGCAAATTCAGATAACCTTCCTTCTAAGCCGGAAGTGTCCTGAGGGACGTAAGAAATAGTAAGTCCGGACCCCAGCGTAACAGCGCCCTTATGCTCTATGGGCACGCCTGTCAGCATTTTCAGCAGACTGGATTTTCCACAGCCGTTTTTTCCATCCAGAGCAATCCGTTCACCTCGTGATATCGTAAAGGATATCGGATTACAGACTTGTGTTCCATGGTAAATGGGTACCGCTTCCGAAACAGAGCATAAGGTTTCCTTATGGTAGGACAGCGGAAATAATTTTAAATCCTGCGCCGTTTCCAAATTCTTTAATAAGCTGGATTTTTCTTCTAAAGCACGCTGTTTACGCAGTTCGGCCGCTTTGGTCCGTTTCATCATTTTTGCTGATTTATGGCCGATAAAGCCCCGGTCCACAGATCCGTTTCCATATTTGGAGGCTTCTATCCGATTCGACCATTCTGCTGTCCTTCTGGCAGAATTTTCCAAGGTATGGATTTCTTTTTTCAGCCGTGCATTTTTTTCTGTTTCAAACTGCTGCTGCCGTTTAAAATTCATATACCAGGATGAAAAATTCCCACTCTGGACTTGGATATCTGCCCGATTAATAGATAAAATGTGATCCACACATCCATCTAAAAAGCTGCGGTCATGGGATACTAAAATAAATCCCTTTTTCTTTTTTAAATAGGCAGAAACAATTTCCCGGGCTCTCATATCCAGATGGTTGGTAGGTTCATCTATTAATAAAAAATGAGTATCGTTTAAAAAAAGACCTGCCAGTAAAACTTTCGTCTGCTCTCCATTGGATAAAGTTTCAAACGGTCTCCAAAGTACCTCTGCGTCTACTTCAAGATAAGAAAGCTCACGCATAAATTCCCATTCTTCTCCTAAAGGACAGACTTCATAAAGTACCTCTTCTGTCAACCGCCTTTTATCTGAAACGAAATATGGAAAATAATCAAAATCAATCCCTGCCTGGATTTTTCCCTCATACTCGTATTTTCCCAGCAATAGATTGAAAAATGTCGTTTTTCCTCTGCCGTTTCTTCCAACAAAACCCAGTTTCCAATTTGTATCAATCTGAAAACTTACATTTTCAAAAATATTGTCAAAACTTGAAGGATAAGAAAATGTAAGATTTTCTACTTTGATCATTGTCATAAAAATCCCTCCCTTGCTTTCCATAACATAAAAGCTGCAAGAAAGTTACTTCTTGCAGCTCATCATAACATACCAAGCCACTTCTCATACTGCGGGAAGGGATAGACAGTCTTATTATTATAACGAGTAAACAGATGTTTAACTTTCCTGCAACAGCCGCAATACTCCCTTCACACAAGCGGAATATTGCTTATTCTGATTATTTGCAAGAAATATTAATCATCTTTTCCTCCTTCTGACGCATTTTGCACACAGGGCACAATGTCAACGTCAATAATGGCAGGTTCGGAAGTTCTCTTCCAAAACTCACCTCGTTTGTTTGAATTTCGTATACACTATAGCATGAATTGTTCCAGTTAACAAGCCCTAGTATCCAAAAAAATTTTTTAACGGGAAATATAAATATAACCACTCTTTAAAACTCTCTCCTTATTTCCCCCTCTTCAGCTCCTCCATATATCCCAAGATTTTCCCAAAACACTCCTCATCGTTCCCCAGTCCGCAGATATCTGTAAGGATTTGTTCTGGTGTTTTTTCTTTCTTGATCTTATTCCATGTGGGTTCTTCCTCGTTGTCATATAAAAGGGCAGCGGCGGCTGTTTGTTCCAGTACAGAGGCGTCTTCTCCGTATTTGTAAAGCAGCCGGATAGGGCCGATGATCCTCTCGTTTGGGCCTAATTTTCTCTGTGGATCACGGGCATTGCGGGCGACTGTATCCACAATGGTACGGTCGCAGAACTTCGCCTTTGACAGAGCGGCAAATTCTTCCTGATCCGCCATATCATATCCAAATTCTTTACATAACACCCGGTTAGTGGCTGCATAATTTTGATCCAGCATTTTTAAAATTTCTTCGTCATTTGCTGCATCCCCATAATTTCTGTATCCTTTCAGCCAGCCAAGATAAGCGATCACGCAGCTTGCCGCATTATACGTATACAGTTTTCTGGTAAGGAAATTTGAAAAATCTGAGATCGGGCGGATGGTCTTTGCCTCTGGCACATAGCCGTCTAAAAGCTGCGCGTCACACTGAAGATAGGGATAATTTTCCGAGTAAATATCCAGTCCCTCCTCTTCGATTGTGGTACAAAATACCGTCCCTTCACTGACGGAAACATGTTCCCTTCCAATAGCTTCTTTAAGGGTCAAGGAAGGATGAGAAGCATTTTCACAGGTAATCATATAATACTGTTTTTCCTTATTTAAAACCTTCCTCAGTTCTTTTCCCACCTCAGGCAGGTTCTGTCCGCCTACCGCCACCAGGAACAGTTCGATATCATCCAAACGGACATTTTCCCATGTAAACGCCTGATAATGATCGATCCGAAAGACCTCCCTTTTGTTTCCAAAAAAATGTATCTGGAATTCTTTTTCTTTATTCAACTGATCCACCAAATCCCGGTTCTTATCAATAAAACAGATTTCCTGCTGCTCTTCTCTAAGTAATCTTGCCAAAAATCCTCTTCCAGTCTTTCCAGCCCCAATAATGGCCACTTTACTCATGAATCCAACTCCATTCCTTTAAAAGTCCGATTTTTTCTTTAATCAGCATACCCAGTTCCCCTTTTGGATCCAACTGGCATACTTTTTCTAAGACAGCGTCTACCCCTTCTTCTTTTCTCATCCGTTCCAGCTCTACTGCAAATTCATCTCCCGGACTTACATAATAGATTGCCGCTGCAATCGCAATACAGAGATTATCCGGACGGATTCCATATTCCTGCACCAGCCTTGCAGAGCCCACCAATCTGTCATCCTTTCCCAGCTTTCTCAATGGATCCCGGGCATTTCTCTCAATAAAATCAACAATCGTATAATCCTGCAGTTTTCTTTTAGAAGTCAACGTAAACGCAAGCTGTTCTTCTAAAGGAAAATGGTGCTTTTTAGACAGTGCCTGAGCCGTCTCCTGATACACTCCATCCAGGATCTTCAGAATCCGTTCGTCATGGGCTGCGTCCGCGATCTTTTCATATCCCAGAAGAGCTCCCAGATAAGAGGTGGTTCCGTTCGCTGCATTATAGGTATAAAATTTTCTCTCCAGAAAACCGGTAAATTCCCAGATTAATTTCAATCCTTTTATAGGAGGAAGCTTACCTACCAGCCTTGAGGCATCCACAGGCAGTTCCCAGAAATCCTGGACATTCACTATCAGGGGATCCTTTTTTAGAAGCTCCGGATCCGATTCAATAGCCGAACGCATGATAACGGCTTCTGTGATCCCAACTTTTTCCTTTACATAAGACAATGTCTCTTGGCAGATGCTTTCTTCAATTCCCTTTCGCAAAAGGGCTGCCGGTTCTTTCCAATTTTCACAGGTGACAATATTTAACGTGCCGCCTTTTTTTGCTTTTTCTTCTATTCCCTTGGTAAGATATGGGATTAAAGTTCCCAGATTCTTTCCTCCTACTGCAGTAAAAACAGCATCTGCCCCTGCGATCGCCCTGACAACCTTATCCTCGTCCTGAAAGCTCAATGCTTCCACACCTTTTACTACACAGTTTTTTTCACTGTTACCGAGAATATTCACTGTATATTCGCCGCGGGTATTGATCAGATCCGCCAGTGCATCGGATTTTTCGACAAAGATAAAAGGGATTTCACTTATGTACAGAAGATGTCCGATAAATCCCCTTGCAATTTTACCTGCTCCTAAAATGACACATTTCATTGATTTATCCTCCTTAGCTGTTCATATTGTTTTTTAACTGCCGGATATAGTTCTTTATACAAAGAAAATCGCTCCAAAAGCCACTCCCTGTATTTACCTAAAGGCTCTGTCTGTCCTCTTATACAGCACATATTTTTAGCTGCGTCGCCGTAATCTGCGTACCATCCGGCCCCTATGGAAGCGATCATCACCGCCCCCAAAGCGGAGGAATCTGTTTCCTCCTGGATTTCTGCCGGGATTTGGAACAGCTCCGCTTTTAACTGGTTCAGCACCGGATTGACCGCCGCTCCGCCTGCGATTTTCAGCTTTACCGCACCTGGGCTTCCCAAGCTTTCATATATATGATATAAACTGAACGCCACGCCTTCCAAAACTCCATAGGCAAGCTCTTCTTCTGTACATCCTGCCGAAATCCCGAAAAACATCCCCCTGGCATAAGCATCCCAAATAGGGGCCCGTTCTCCGTTCAAGTAAGGAAGAAAAACAGGAGGCTTTCTTTTACCTATTTCCTCTAGATTCATCTTATTGTTTTTCCACAATCTCAAGCCGAAATCCAGAGATGCTCCACTGGATGCAGTAACTCCATAGTGGACAAAATCTTTTAGATACGGACCGCTCACCATCTTTGTGTGAGGGCTTATTTTCTCTTCTAAAACCCCCAGATGCTCACTTGTTCCTGACAGGTCAAAAATCTCGCCCTGATTTAAGAGTCCCATTCCTAAAAGTGCGGAGAAAAAATCATTGAGTCCTGTGTAGACCGGGATCCCCTCTGCAAGTTCTTCTCCTCCCAGGTCCAGCTTCCTGGTGCATCCTGCCTGCTTTGTTTCTTCTAATATCAAGGGCAGTTTTTCTTTCGAAAATCCCAGCTCGTCTAAAAATTTTTTACTGTATTTTTTTGTTTCTAGATTAGCCAGGCCTCTCCAGGAATAAGGATCCGTCACATAGGCCCCGGTCAGTTTTTCGCAGATATAATCCTTAGGCTGACAGACTTTTTTTGCCTTTGGATACTTTTCCTGGATATAGGAAAGCCTTGGCAATGGATAAGAAAAAAGATCCGGATGATGCATGGATATTTCTTGTATAAATTCCTCTGGCGTATGCTTTTCCTTTAAGTATTTCAGTTCTTTTTCTCCAATAGGACAATCCCAGCCGATCACTATGTTTTCGTCCACAATATACGTTCCCACCTGAGAAGAAAGGCCAATGGCTTCTACCGATTTCAGGTCCGCCTGTGACAGGGCTTTTTTTACTGCATTCCACCAGCCATTTGGATCCTTTTTTTCGTATTTTGCCCTGCTCTTTTTGGACTTTCCGTCTGCATATCTTTGAAGGATTTTTACAGAAGAGGTACCCAAGTCAATGCCCAGCACACTTTTCTCTCTCATAACACAAAGACCGCCTTTACAAATCCTTCCGGACGTTTTCTGGCAAGCTGGATTCCCTTCTCATACTCTTCAAGTGGGAGCAGATCTGTGGCAAAATGCTCAATATTTATGATTCCATCCTCCATTAGAGCAACCGCCTTTTTATGCTGGTTCCAGTTATTCCCCGCTCCCACTACCCGCAGATTATTAATGTGGATATCGTCTATGGGAATGCTCATGATCTTTCCCCGCCCGTATCCGGCCAAGGCTACTGTTCCTCCCTTTCTCGCAAGCTTCAGACACTGACGGATACAGCTTTCTATCCCTGTAGCGTCGATGATCACATCGGTTCCGCCTGGGTGGATCTTCTTCATTTCTTCCGTTAAATCCTGATGATCCAGCGCTATCGCTGCATAAGCGCCCATTTTTCTTGCGATACCCAGCCTTTTTTCAGAGGAGGCACATACCACGATTTTTCTCATTCCCATGGCTTTCGCTGCGGCCAGCATACAAAGTCCGATAGAGCCCGCTCCCATGATCAGACAGGTATCTCCCAGCTTTGCTCCTGCCTTTTCCATTGTTCCAAAGGCAACTCCAAGGGGTTCACAGAGGGCTCCCTGTATAAAAGAAACATTTTCCGGAAGCTCACACAAGCCATAGGCCGGTACTGCTACATATTCTCCGTATGCTCCGTTTCTTTTAAATCCGATTTCCTCAAAGTCTTTGCAGTATCTCCAGTTTCCGCTTCTGCAGGCATCACATTTTAGACATACTACATCGTTGCTTCCGATCACTCTTTTTCCGATCCAATGGCTGTCCTCCTCGCTTCCCACAGCTTCTACGATCCCGCTCCATTCATGACCGGGTATGACAGGATAATTAGCAGAAATATTTCCATCCAGTACTTCCAGATCCGTGGCACAGATTGCGGCTGCCTTTACTTTTACAAGAGCGAATCCTGGCTCAAGAGCGGGGAGCTCCACCTGTTCTAACGATACCTGACCTGGTTCCTTTATCACTATTGCCTTCATTTCATCCCTCTCCTTTTCGTTTGTCTGTTTCTATTGCGTATTTTATCGCGGTGTGATATAATATGCAAGTAAAAAATATTTCTTTTTTTAATTACTTATTAAAATTGATTCAAAAATGGGGGATTTTTATGAAAAAGGATTTTATTCTCAATACCAAACTCACCGAAAATCAGGCGGCAATTTTTTATCTGGGGCAGGAAGGCATATTGCTGAAATACCATGAACAATATCTTCTCATTGACCCTTACTTATCTGACTATGTGGACCGGCACTGTTCTACAGAAACCTTAAAATGGATCCGCAGATATCCGGCTCCCATTGATCCGAAAGAACTGGATTTTATTGATTACGTTCTTTGTACCCATGACCATTATGACCACTGTGATCCCTATACTTTACAGGCGATCGCCCGGGCAGGGGCACACACGGTATTTCTCGCACCCAAGCCTATCACCTCTGTCCTTTGTTCTTATGGAATCCCTGAAGACCGGATCCAGGGCGTAACTGCGGATACCAGGATAGAGCTGGGAGAATTTGGACTATTGCCCATTCCCGCAGCTCATGAGGAGCTTCATAAAGATGAAAATGGAGATTATAAAGAATTGGGATATAAAGTCTTTTTAGACAGGCTTTCCCTTTATCATGCAGGAGACTGCTGCATTTATGATGGACTTGCAAAAAGACTGATGGGAATCGATGTTCTTATGGCTCCGGTAAACGGACGGGGATACTATAAGCTTCGGGAAGATATCATCGGCAACATGACAGTAGAGGAAGCTATCCTTCTGGCAAGAGAAACCCATGCCGGTCTTTTAATCCCCATGCATTATGATCTTTACCAGGTGAACTGCATAAATCCGGCCTTTTTTGTGGATTCTTTGTTTTCCATAAATCCCTCTCAGCCCTTCCATATGTTCACACCAGGGGAACGATATATCCTGTCATGGTAGCTGCTTGTTCACAGCCGAATCCCATCAATAGCTCCCTGTACAGCGATCCATGCGGCGCCTCCTACAGCCAGCCCTGCTTCCTCCACTATTTTTACCTGAATCTCATTTTTCCGGCAGTATTGGTAAAAATATCCCAAAAGTTCTTTTTCAAAAGCAGTACGGTACCGGATCAGCTTTCCAGTCAAAAGGACTGTTTCTGAGCGGAATAGCCTTGCCATATTATATAGGAAAACAGCCAAAGGCCTCAGCAATTCCTGCAGCGCCTGCTGGTTTGCTTTTCCTTTTTCCAGGCAAGGAGCCAGATAGGCCTCTATGCATCCTTTCTTCCCGCATCTGCAGCTTTTTCCCTCCGGTACGATAATACAATGCGCCACTTCCAGGAGTCCGTTCCCTCTTAAAATTTCTCCGTTTACGGAAGCTGCCATACCGATGCTGCGGTCCAGACGAAAGAGCAGCATATTTTCACTTTCTTCATCCATCAATTTGGAGTACAGCATACAATTGGGATCATGCTCTACAAAGACGTCCACCTTGAATTCCCGCTCCATGATTTCTTTAATAGGTACGTTT
>DWYZ01000309.1 GCA_019118425.1 Candidatus Blautia faecavium
AATAAAGTTTAAAGGTACACTGATCAGCAAATTTATAATAGGAGCAATAATTTTAGGCACTTTCAGCAGTTCCACCCACAGAACAGATAAAGCACTATTCAGAAAGATCCCTGTAAACGCATAGGAAATATAGGTTTTTAAAAGAGCCTGGCCCCAGGATATCTGCTCCTTGTTATCAGTAAATACATATTTTCTGTTCCAGTAAAAAGACCAGAGCACGCTGATCAGGAAACCGATCAGCTGCGCAATCAAATAATCAATTTTAGGAAGCAAATTGTATTCCTGAAACAAAAGAAGTGAAACCACATAGATTACGTACGAAATTATAGTATTACTCAGGCCAATTATTCCAAATTTAACAAACTGAAGAAACACATTCCATTTATCTTCCGCTATTTTTAGATGGCATATTCTGTATACAATCACATATAAAAGACCGCTTAACAGTTTCCATGTTTTTGCCAAAACCTTTTCCATACTTCCCTCATTTCCTGACAGCACAAAAAGGTACTGCCCTGTTTCTTCCGTTTTCTGCAGTACCCTTTCCCTACTTTTTACATACAAAACTCTTTAATTTGCTTTTCCATACATAAGGCCACATCTTCATGGGCAAAATAGCACCTGGACCATTCCACGATTTTCTCCATCGCTTCCGTCACATTCCATACAGGTTTCCATCCAAATACCCGTTTTATCCTGGAGCAGTCCAGTTTCAGGAAATTCGCCTCATGGGGGCCGCCGTCATACTGATTGATCCATCTGATTTCCTGCCCTGTCTGGGACATCCATTCTTTACAGAAAAGGGTAACCAAGTCTCCCGTAGTCCAGCAGTCAGTCTCATCCGGCCCTACGTTATAGCTTCCGGACAGACGTATATCTTTATATTGTTCCTGGGCAATAAGCAAATACGCTGCCACCGGTTCCAGAACATGCTGATAAGGCCTGGTAGAAAAAGGATTTCTAACCACAATATCCTTTTTCTGTTCAGCCGCCCTTATACAGTCCGGAATAATCCGGTCTGCAGCGAAATCTCCGCCTCCAATTACATTTCCCGCCCTGCAGGTAGTTACAGCCATATCTCTTTCCTGAAAGAAAGATTTCAAATAACTGCTGGTTACCAGTTCCGAGCAGGACTTGGAATTAGAATAAGGATCATATCCGTTTAATTCCTCGTTTTCCCTGTATCCCCATTCCCATTCCCGGTTCAGATATACTTTATCCGTTGTCACATTCACAAAGGATCTTACAGAAGGAGTCTGCCGGACACATTCCAGAACATTTACGGTTCCCATTACATTAGTCTCGTATGTATATACGGGATCTTTATAGGACTCTCGCACTAAAGGCTGGGCAGCCATGTGAATTACAATTTCAGGCTGAAATGCTTCGAATACCCGCTTCAAATGATCTAAATCTCTTATATCTCCCACAATAGAATTCATTTTGTTTTCAAGGCCACAAAGTGAAAATAAGCTGGGATTTGTAGGCGGTTTCAGCGCATACCCTGTCACCTCTGCGCCTGCCATATTTAATATCTGGCACAACCAAGCTCCCTTGAACCCTGTATGTCCTGTAACAAGGACTTTTCTATTTTTATAAAATCCGGGGTCAAATTTCATCCTGCTTCTCCTCTTCATTCTCCATTCCAAAATTTAGGCGTTCTTCCTCTATCACAAGCGGACGGTTCATAATTCTGGCATTCATACTGAGTATATACTCTCCCATTAATCCAATAAATACCAACTGCACTGATCCCAGCAAAAACATACCAATCAGCACTGGCGCCATGCCTGCCGCAAACCGATCCCAATAAATCAGTTTCAATATTAAATATACAATCGCAATAATAAAACTCACCAGGCCACAGAGCAATCCTACAAATGTAGCCAGCCGAAGACCAATTTTGGTATAGGATGTAAAGCTCAGCATAGCAGCATCGTATAGCCGATAAAAATTATTGTGAGTTTTACCCGCCCGTCTTTTTTGCTGTTCATAAGGAACTATAATCTGTTTGTAACCCAGTTCAGCTACGATCCCTCTCAGAAAAGGAGTAGGATCTTTCAAATCTTTCAGTACATGAATAAAAGATCTATCGTAGAGACCAAAGCCTGTAAAATGCTCTATCTGCTGTACATCAGAAAATTTTCGGATCATTTTGTAATAACAGGAACGAAGAAAATACATAACATGATTTTCTTTGCTGCTAGTTTTCTGTCCAATTACAATTCGATAGCCTTCTTCCCATCTTTTTACAAATTCTGGAACCATTTCTATCGGATCCTGAAAATCCGCGCACATCAAAATTGTACAATCCCCTGTGGTCTGCTGAAGTCCATAGTACGGAGAATTAAACTGGCCAAAATTTTTGGCGTTAAAAATCGCCTTAATCTTTTTATTACCTTCACATAACTTTCTTAAATGTGTTCTCGTCAAATCTGTGGACATATTATCAATAAAGACTATCTCATAATCATATTGCGGTAGATCATTATGAAACATCTCGATTAATGCCTCACTAAGCGGAAGCACATTTTGTTCTTCATTATATGTTGGGATTAAAACACTTATTTTTTTCATAATTCTAACCGTTTTCGTATACCCTCCCGAAATGTTGTTTGGGGAAGCCAACCAAGAAAGTCCCTTAATTTTGAAACGGAAGGCTCTATATTGTGAATATTATCTTGTTCTCCTAAAATATCGCACTCTATTCGGCTTTTTGAATTTAAAATACCTCTTAATTCCGTCATGTATTCAAAAAGCCGCCGTCCA
Source organism: Candidatus Blautia faecavium (assembly GCA_019118425.1). GTDB lineage: Bacteria > Bacillota > Clostridia > Lachnospirales > Lachnospiraceae > Blautia_A > Blautia_A faecavium. Next base: position 2,770 of record DWYZ01000309.1, read on the forward strand.
TCTCCTGAAGCCA
>DWYZ01000310.1 GCA_019118425.1 Candidatus Blautia faecavium
ATATGCCGCCACCGCAATGGGCCCCATCAGCGCTGTCTGTCCCAGTTTGCCTGCCAGGAAGATGGAGGTAGGACCATCCGCGCCTCCGATAATAGAGATTGCTGCCGCTGCCTTTCCGTTGAATCCCATAAGGATAGCTAAGAAGTACGCTACATAAATGCCAAGCTGTGCCGCAGCTCCCATAAGGAAGCTCTTAGGATTGGCGATCAGAGGACCAAAGTCTGTCATCGCGCCTACGCCCATAAAGATAAGAGATGGAAAAATACTCCACTCATCCAGTACATAAAAATAGTATAAAAGTCCGCCTACTCCATTAGAGGTCTCCTCCGGACTCGCGATGATATCCGGATAGATATTTACCAAAAGCATACCAAAGGCAATCGGGATAAGAAGCAGCGGTTCAAAGCCATGTTTGATAGCCAGGTATAAAAACACACAAGCTACCAGGATCATAATAAAATTGCCCCAGGTAAGATTAAAAAATGCCGTCTGATGGATCAAATTAGACAGGGTTTCTGTTACATAAGACATTTAATTACCTCCCGTCCTAGTTCATCGTAGCTAAAGTATCTCCATTTTCTACAGCGGCGCCTTCTGCAACATCGATACTTGCAACGGTTCCGTCCTGAGGAGCTACTACAGGAATTTCCATTTTCATTGATTCCAGAACTACAAGGCTGTCGCCTGCTTTTACGGCCTGTCCTGCAGAAGCAGTGATTTTAATTACCTTGCCAGGAACGGAAGCGGCAACCTTAATGGAGCCTGCCCCTGCTGCCGGTGCCGGAGCTGGTGCTGCCGGTGCGGGCGCTGGTGCTGGTGCTGCTGCGGGTGCCGGAGCCGGTGCTGCTGCTCTTGGCGCTGGTGCCGGTGCTGCTGCCGGTGCGGAAACACTGCCGGTTTCTTCTACAGTTACTTCATACGCTGTTCCATTTACAGTAATTGTATAACTTTTCATTTTAAAATCCTCCTAAATGTCATTTACCTTTTTCTACGATTTACTTTACGAATGGAGCGGACGATATATCCATCTGTACTTGTTTTTCCCTCGGATGCTGCGATAGCGGCTGTGATCACTGCCACAAGCTCCTTATCATCCATAGAGTTCTGTGCTGCGGGAACCGGTACGGGTGATGCCGGTACTGGTGCAGGCGCATCCTCTTCCTCCTCTTCTTTCCGGCCTTCTAAAAGTCCCGGAACAAATCTCAGAAGATAGATTACGAAGCACAAAAAGATAAGAACAACAAATACAACCCCTAACCCCATAACCGTATTCAATCCCGCGCGAGTCATGGATACGGACAAAGGATACTGTACATTTACACTTAAACTGGTAGGCGTTCCCTGAGCGTCAAAAACATATTCAAACTCCGCGTCCGCTTCTTCGAATTCCACCGGAACGACTACCGTATACTGATTATTGGAAAACTCTGCCTCTGAGGTTCCCAGTTCTTTAAACTCTCCCAGTTCATCCTTCGCAGCACTCCAGGATTCCATTGCCTGGATCGTAAAATCATCTGCAGAGTTCAGATAGTTTTCGATATCCTCGTCTGTAAGGGGAATGATCGTAGTCGTCAGTCCCTCTGCAATTGTAATCGACTGGGTCAATATGGTTTCATCCGGCTCGCTGGACGCAAAGACTGCCGTACTGCCGGCCGCCGTCAGAGAGGCGGTGCAGATCAGCGCAGCGCAGACAGCGGATGCCTTCTTAAAAATTCGCTTCATATGCTCACCTCACTTAAACTGTTCCATGCTTTTTAGAAGGACGGTCTTCTCTCTTTGTGAACAGCATTTCAAAAGCGCCGATAACATATTTTCTTGTGTCCTCCGGACGAATAATGGTGTCTATATAACCTCTTTTCGCTGCAGATTCTACGCTTGACTGCAGTGTCCTGTACTCGTTTGCCTTTTCTTTCAGGGTCTCGGCGTCTGCGCCTGCATACATGATCTTTGCAGCAAGGTCAGCGTCCATCATGCCGATCTCCGCATTTTCCCAGGCATAAACCATGTCTGCGCCTATCGCTTTGCTGTTCATTGCCACGTAGGCGTTTCCATATGCCTTTCCGATGATCACATTCACCTTAGGCACTGTAGCGGATGCAAAGGCATGCACCATCTCTCCTACAGACTGCGCCATCATCTTTTCACTGCACATGGTCGCTTTAAAACCGGTTACATTCGTAAGGGTAAGTACAGGAATTTCAAAAGCATCACAGAATTTCACAAAATCCGCGGCTTTTCTCGCGCCTCTGGAAGAAATCGTACCATCAGAGATTTCTGTCTTATTTCCTTCTTCATCGTAGCTTTCGCTTCTGTTTGCCACTGCTCCTATCGTTGCTCCGTTTAAACGGAGGAAACCGGTAACTACATCTTTTCCATAGTCTTTCTTTGTCTCAAAGAAAAGACCGTTATCCGCGATCCTGGACAGGGCGATCCCCGTATCTCCCGCGCAGTTTCTTATGTCATCACAGATACGGTTTAAGTCGTCTGTGCATTCTTCATAAGAATCATTGTCTTCAAAGTTTGACGGAAGCAGGCTTACAAGGCTGCGGATCTGGGCAAGGATTTCCTCTTCTGTGCCCACTCCATCGATCAGACCTGTTTCCTTGCTCTGGAAATCGGCTGTGGATGTGTCGCATTTAGAGGTATAGTTTCCTTCCAGCGCATTCGGGCTGCTGACGAACATCTTTCCTTTTTTCTCTTCCATGAATGTGAAATCCGTCAGCGCCGGAATCACAGCCATACCGCCGCCGCAGGTCCCGAAGATTCCTGTAATCTGAGGAATAACCCCAGAAGCCAGCGTCTGTTTTCTGTAAATCTGGCCAAAAGCCTCCAGCGCGTCCGTAGCCTCCTCAAGGCGGATACCCGCACAGTCAATAAGGCCGATGACAGGCGCTCCTGTCTTCATTGCCAGATCATATAAACCGATGATCTTTCTGGCATGCATTTCGCCTACGGTTCCATTTAACACGGAAGCATCCTGGCTGTAAACATATACCAGATTTCCATCAATAACACCGTAGCCGGTGATTACACCATCGGAAGGTGCTTTTTTTTCAGTCATGTTGAAATCTGTCGATCTGGCCGTTACACTTTGTCCGATTTCAACAAAACTGTTGGCGTCAAGCAAAGAAGTGATCCTTTTGCCTGCTAAGCTTTGTGTTGCATTACTCATTCTCATTTGCCCTCCATTTTTATAAGAATTTTAAAAGTATAACCTAAGAAATAGCCGAGTATAATTGTACCTTTTTTTAAAATTTTTTTCAATAGTTTTTACCACTTTTGTTAAATTTTTAACCCCGGAACCCTTACTGGATATATGCTAACCGCTCATGCCAGGAACATCTTTTACATAAATCCAGCCCTTTCGGAAACCTTTCCAAAAGGGCTGGATGCCTGATCACATATTAATGAAAAAAATCGTGAAATACTTTATCCACGCACCATTGATAAGTAAGTTTTTCTACACTTTTTTCTGCATATACAGGATAGGAACATATGGGCTCTCCTTCAAGGAAATAGGTGATCTCTCCTATTCTTTCTCCTTTTTCCACAGGAGCTTCCACTGTATCTTCCATTGTAACCTTACAGGTCACCGCTTCACTCTTTCCCAGAAGGATCCTGCGGTTCTTCTCCTCTTCAGAGACTTTATATTCTCCCTTAAGATAAATCTCTTCCCCGAAAGATTCTTCCTCCACCCCGTCTTTTACAAGTACTTTTTCTAAGGATGGCTCTTTCCAAAACGTATAGTATTTGAAATTTTCTTCTCCAAAGGACAAGAGCTTTAACGTATCCGTCCACTTATAAGATTTATTATTCGGCCATCCGCAGCCCAGAAGCGCCACGATCAAGGTCTTGTCTCCCTTTTTGCAGGCGCATACATAGCAGTATCCCGCGTCTCCGGTAAACCCTGTCTTTCCCGAAAGCACTCCGTCTGTCATATCTAAAAGAGCATTTGCGTTCTCCACAGAAAACTGTCTTGTCTTTTTTATGTCGGAAAAGGTATGGCTTCTGGTCTCTGTGATCTTAAGAAATAGCGGATTTTTTATGGCATAACGCATGATCAAAGCCAGATCCCTGGCCGTAGTATGGTGTACGCCTCCTTCATCTTCCGCGTCCAGACCATTGGGTGTGATAAAATAAGTATCCTCACATCCCAGTTCTTCCGCCTTTTCATTCATCATTTCCGCGAAGCCGGAAACGGACCCGCCGATCTGTTCCGCAATAGCCACTGCCGTATCATTATGGCTTTTCAACATTAAAGAATACAGCAGGTCTTCCATATAATACTGTTCTCCCACCCTCATGCCAAGCTTGACTTCAGGCTGAGAGGCGGCTGTCTCTGACACCTGTACATAATCATCGCCGTTTGAGTTTTCCAGGGCCAGTATACAGGTCATCACTTTGGTGGTGCTGGCCATTGGACGGGGGGTATCCCCATCTTTTTCATAAAGTACCCGCCCGGATTCTCCGTCCATCAGCACTGCTGAAAGTGCATAAAGATTTCCAGGAGCATCCTGATTGTAATTTTCCTCCGCCGTATAAAAGGAAACCGCAGCTCCCGCCGAAAATGCCCGGAAAAAGGAACAAAGAAGGGCTAATACGGTGAATGCCGCTATATGCCTGGCCTTCATATCACACCTCTTTATCTGTTATTTAAGATACCGCATACCCCAAAGGGTTATAGCAAAAGACAATTTTTTGCCTTTTACTATCAGTTGAATCATGCTGACCCGCAACCATGCAGCAAGTGCATGGTTCAGGTGTGGCATGTAACTACTATCATTCTATGCGCACTTGTCCGTATTATGCCTTCTTCTTATTTTTCAGCCGTTATAGGTCAGATTCCATCTGGAAGAAAGTATTCGGTTCTCTTTGGACAAACCGTAAAGTTCCTTTAAATAAACAGCCGATTCCTCCAGCCCTTTCTGAAATAGACCTTCCAGATCTTTAAGCAACGAGGAAATCTGAGCAGGAGGCTCCTTGCGCATGAAGTGATCCACCACTTCCAGCCGGCGTTTTTTTCCTGCCAGCCGTGCAAGAAAACCAATTGCCATCCTCTTCTTTCCTCCATCGTCATACACCATGGCATTGGTGACAAATTTCATCATGCGCAGAGAGAAAAAGATTTTTCTGGAGGGTACTTCACAGATTGCTTTATGGATGGTACGCGCGTACTCCGGTCTTGGCACGATACAGTCTGAAGGATAGTAAAAATATGGATTTTTTTTCGTCTGTATCATCAGCATCCTGTCAAATTCCTTTTCTAAAAGAGTATGGGTGATTACGCCCCGTTCATCCAGTTCATTGATATAAGGATGACAGGAAGTATCTAAAAGATAATGGCACCCAAACCCCAAAAGATAGGCTAAAAGCGCTCTGTCGTGTTTCTGTCTTACTTTTTCCATTCCCTGCTGAAAAAATTCCTTTGCCCGGGTCTTGTGCATTTTCACACCCAGCTGGTTCACCTTGCCATCGAACAGATGATAAAACAGGATATCCGGGCCATGGAGCCCAATCCTGTAAAGGTTTCCGTTTTCCCGTATCACTTCCTTCATCTGCGGGGTAAGTTTTTTATAAACTAATTTTCCAAATAGATCATGTGCGTATGTGGTAGGCATAATTTATCTTCCTTTCTTAAACATCCAGCCGCAGCTGGATCTCCTCTTCTGCTTCTGCTTTAAAGTCCTCTATTTTCACAGGATCCGGTATGGGAAGGTCTTCCAGCCCCTGAACGCCGAAAGAACGGAGGAATTCCTCCGTTGTGCCGAAAAGGATAGGTTTTCCCGGCGCATCCAGCCTTCCCAGTTCCTTTACAAGATTATATTCTACCAGCTTATTTACCGCGTGGTCACATTTCACTCCCCTGATCTTTTCGATTTCCGCCTTGGTCACCGGCTGTTTGTAGGCTATGATCGAAAGAGTCTCAAGCATTACATCTGTAAGCACAGGCTTTTTCGGATGCATGGCAAGACGTATCAAATACTCACAGTATTCCTTTTTTGTACACATTTGATACGAATGTTCCAGTTCTATGATCTGAATGCCTCTGTCCTCTTCCTGGTAACGCACGATCATCTCTCCCAGGATCTCTTCCGTTGTTTTTACATCTAATTCAAGCGCCCCGGCGATCTGGGATGCTTCCACAGAGTCTCCCATTGTAAAAAGTATAGCTTCAATAGCTGCTTCAATTTTTTTCTTATCCACTAAAAAATAACCTCGTTCCTGTTATTCGTCTGCAAATTCCGTAAGATTTTTCCAGGTATCCGGCTCTGTGATGACCTCTACCTGGATATCGTCAAATATATGTTCCTGTTCTACATGAATATGACCCATTTTCATCAGTTCCAAAATGGACAAGAAGGTGACGATCACCTGGATCCGGGACTTCTGCCCCTCTAAAAGATTCCGGAAACTGAAGCGCCTGTGAGTTTTTGCATAATCCCGCAGCTCCAGCATTTTTTCAGAAAGACTTACTTCTTCCTGTTCGATCTTTCCGAACTTGCTCCGGATAGGGTCGATCTTATTCTCCTGCCTGCGTATGATGGATTTATAAATGGCATTCAGCCTTTCTAAAGTAAGATCCTTAAGAAGCTCACCCGGATCCACCGGCTCCCTGTAGGCAAGCACCTCATCCGGTATGGTTGGCTTTTTAAAAAACACGCCGGCAGCCTCGTCCAAGCGGTCCTTTAATTCATAAGACATATATTTATAGGTTTTATATTCTAAAAGCTTTTCTACCAGCTCTGCCCTTGGATCCTCTTCCTCCCCATCTTCATTTACTTCCTTAGGAAGGAGCATACGGCATTTAATATCGATCAGAGTGGCTGCCATTACCATAAACTCGCTCATGACGCCCAGATCTTCTTTATCCATGGCGTGAATGTATTCCATATACTGATCTGTGATCTCCACAATAGGAATATCATAAATATCAATTTTATTCTTTTCGATAAGGTGAAGGAGCAGGTCCAACGGTCCTTCAAAAACATTTAATTTTACAGATATCGCCATTCTCCTGTCCCCTTTTTATATGATTTTGCTGCTTTTCATCCGGCTTTCACTGTAACAAACAAAAGCTCTCTGGGATTATGGATACGTACCGGTATGGTATGCTCCCCCAGCCCCGCACTCACGATCATATGCCTGTCCCCCCTATGAAAATCGCCGCAGCAATAAGGCGGAAGGAATAAATATTGGGGGGAAGTCAGCCCCACATGTTCCGTAAAGCGCACCACGCCCCCGTGATAATGTCCGGACAGAATCAGATCCGCGCCCCAGTTAAAATAAGCCTTTCCATATTTAGGATTATGGGCAAGCAAAATATGAAAACCGCTCTCTTTAGGTGTTCCTAAAAGATGCTGGATCGCGCTTGTCTTAAGTTTGGGCGAACGGGGCTTGCGATAATAGATCAGAGGCAGCTCCAGTCCGTGGAAGAAGAATTTTGTACCGCCTATTTTCATACTGTCCTGCTGATTATGAAGAAAGCATACGCCGCTGTCTTTTAGCTCCTTCTCGTATTCCAGATAGATGCTTTTCTTTTCGCCTAAAAGCATCTGAAACTCATGGTTTCCCAAAGCATAGTATACGGGATACCGTCTGACGAGACGCTTTAAAAGAGCGGCTGCCGGTTTCATGCTTTCCGGTTCTGAACGCACCAGCATATCACCCGTGATAAGGACCACGTCCGGTTCCCGGCGTCTCACCGCCTTAAACAGCTCTTCATTGTTTTTTCCATAAGAAATCCCATGCAGGTCCGCCAAAACAGCGAAACAGACTTTATCAGGAAAATTCATTTTTTCTGTGTGTATTTCATAGTCCTTTATTCTGAATCTATTCATGAATTACCTCTGTATCTATGTTTTCCCTCATTGTCCAGCCGCGCTTATTTTCCAAAACCACAGGCCGGGAAGGTGCAGACCGGACAGTTCAGGCACAGTCCTCCCTCTCCGTAGGCGGCGATCTCTGAAGAAAGGATTTCATCCTCCGCCATCAGCCGGGGCAGGACAAGATCAAACACTGTCCTTTTCGCATACATGACGCATCCCGGAAGCCCCACGAAAGGAATGCTTTTTCCCTCTTTTTCATAGTATGCGAGAAGGAGCATGGCTCCCGGAAGGACTGGCGCTCCATAGGTAACAATACGCGCTCCTGTATCCTTTATGGCCCCGGGGGTACGGTCGTCTGGATCCACACTCATTCCTCCGCTTATAAGAACCATATCCGCGCCATTTTCCACAAATGAAAGTATGTCTCTGGTAATCTGTTCCCTGTCGTCTCCAGGCAAGGTTTGCCCTATAACCTCTGTGGGGAATTCCGCCAGTTTTTCTCTGAGAACCGGGGTAAACGTATCCTGGATCAGCCCCTTTTTCACTTCACTTCCCGTAGTGACGATGCCGACCTTTTTTTCTTTATAGGGAAGAATGGAAAACAAAGGGTTTTCCCCAGCCGCTTCCCTGGCTCTGTCCATTTTTTCTTTTTCTATGACAAGGGGAATAATCCTGGTACCGGCTATCTTGTCCCCCTTCTTTACAGGAAAATCCCCATGACGGGAGGCGATCATCATTTCTCCCAGGGAATTTACTTTTAAAAGTCCCTCTCTGCGGATTTTTAAAACCCCCTCCTCTTCTGCCACCAGCTCGATCTTTCCTTCTTTTACTTCTGTTCCATGCATGTGCGCTCCGGCACAGATCTCATACAGGATCTGCGCCGCCTCATTTTCGTGAAGGATCCCTTCCTGCTTTTCCCACACAAAGAGATGCTCCTTCCCCACGCTTAAAAGGAGAGGGATATCCTCCTCTGTTACAATATGTCCTTTTGAGAAAAGGACGCCTTTCTTTTTATCTTTTATAATCTGCGTAATGTCGTGGCATAATACATGCCCGACCGCATCTTCTGTCCTGATCTGCTTCATCTTTTCCTCTTTCTGACGCACCTGCTGCGTCAATAATGGTAGATTTGAAAGTTTACTTTCAAACTTTCCTCTTTCTGACGCACCCGCTGCGTCAATAATGGTAAATTTGAAAGTTTATTTCTAAACCTTTTCTTCCTTCTGTTTATAATCCTGCCTGGCACAAAGCCGCATAAACTCCGTTTTTAGCAAGCAGTTCCTGGTGGGTTCCTTCCTCTGCGATTCCATCCTCCGTAAGCACGAGGATCCTCTTGGCATTTCGTATAGTAGATAGTCTGTGGGCGATCACAAAAGTTGTCCGGTCTTTTGCCAGCAATTCCAGGGACTCCTGCACCACCCTCTCGCTTTCGTTGTCCAAAGCGGAAGTAGCTTCGTCGAAAATAAGGATGGGAGGATTTTTTAGAAAGGCCCTCGCGATAGAAAGCCGTTGTTTCTGGCCTCCGGAAAGCTTTACTCCTCTCTGGCCGATATCTGTATCATAATCCTGGGGCATTGCCATGATAAAGTCATGGGCATTTGCGGCCTTCGCCGCGCGGATCACCTCTTCGTCTGTGGCTTTTGGCCTTCCATAACGTATATTTTCCATAATGGTTCCTGCGAAAAGGTACACATCCTGCTGCACAATGCCGATCTGCCTGCGCAGGTCTTTCATCTTTATGTTCCGGATATCTGTACCGTCCAGATAGATTGCGCCTCCCGTAACATCGTAGAACCGGGGGATCAGGCTGCATAAAGTAGTCTTTCCCGCTCCGGAGCTTCCCACCAGCGCCACATAGTCCCCATGTTTTACCTTAAGGTTTACATGGGACAAGACTTCTTCCTGGCTGTCTCCTGCATAATGAAAAGAAACATCCTTAAATTCAATATTTCCTTGTGCATGGTCTATAGAAACCGCATCCGGCGCATCTTCAATATCCGGTGCGATGGACATCATTTCCAAAAAGCGGTCATATCCACTGTATCCGTTCTGGAACTGCTCTGTAAAATTCACAAGCTTCGTAACCGGTTCAGTAAAATTATTAATGTAAAGTAAAAAAGTAACCAGATCCGCTGCCAGAAGAGAGCCGTTTGTAAGATAAAAGGCTCCGGAGATCAATGCCGCCACAGTAATCAGGGTAGTAAAGGCGTCCATGCCGGAATGATACCCTGCCATATACCGGTAAGTGAGGCTTTTCGCCGCAACAAACCGTTCATTGCCTTTAGCGAATTTTTCCATTTCCCGTTTTTCATTTCCAAAAGACTTTACTACACGGATACCGGCCAGGCTGTCCTCAATCTGGCTGTTGATATCCGCGATTCTAGCCCTGTTTTCTTTAAAAGCGCTCTTCATGCGTTTATTATAGATAAGGGCGTAGGCCAGCATGAGGATCACCACGGCAAAACAGATGCACGCCATCTTCCAATTTACATTTAAAAGAATAAAAAAGGCGCCTAAAAGCTTGATCACGGAAATAATGATATCTTCCGGCCCATGATGCAAAAGCTCACTGATATCGAAAAGATCGCTGGTGATCCTGGACAGGAGATGTCCTACCTTTTGGTTGTCATAAAACCCGAAGGACAATTTCTGGTAATGTCCGAAAATCTCATTCCGCATATCGTGCTCAATGTAAGCCCCCATCATATGCCCGAAATACGTGATAAAATACCGGCTTCCAAACTGGATCACCACAAGGAAGACCATCCCTGCGCCGATCTTTAGGATCATCGCTCTTGCCTGGTCCGCAGGCATCTCCACCACAACATTCATAATATACCGCACAAGGAGCGGAATCACCAAAGTCACCGCCGCTCCAAGGATGGCGAAAAACAGATCAGCAAAAAACAACCCCTTGTACGGTTTATAATATCCTGCCAGCAGTTTCAGCTTATTTGTCTTCTTCTGTTTCATATTTTCCTCTTTCTAGCGCACTTTACTCACAAAATACGTTGGCTGTATCATCTTCACATCCACCTATTATACGCCAGTCCCAGTACGTTTGTCAAAGCAATCCGAGTACGGTTTTCAGGCAGTCCGCATATGTAGCTTTTCTTACCGATTCCGCATAAAGGACATCAACGGTGCCGATCTTTTCCCCATCCATGTAATAGTATAATTCTCCTGCTTTCTCTCCTTTTTTCACCGGAGCCGGGACTTCCTTGGGAAGGTTCAGCTCTTTTTTTATCTCTCCGATAGTCTTTCCATCCATGCGAAGGTACTGAAAGCCTCCTTTATAGGTTACCTCCGCTTCCTTTTCCACACCCTTTTTTATTGTCACAGAAGAAAGCTTCGGGGGATCCTCGTCTGTATACAGACTGCATTTGGAAAATCCGTAATTCAGCATGGCGGACGCATCCTTAAGGCGGGCTTTGTAATCGGGAGCAGCCATCACCACAGAGATCAAGGTGATCCCGTCTCTTTTTGCCACCGCGGACAGACAGAATTTCGCCAGGCTTGTGCTCCCTGTCTTTAAGCCCACGCAGCCCTCATAAGAACGGATCAGTTTATTGGTATTCGTCAAAGTAAAGGTGCTGGTTCCCTTTTGGGTAACATGGGTAATATCTTCCATCCAGATAGAGGAATATTCCAGAACTTTCGGATATTTCGTAATCAGCTCCCGGCTCATAAGGGCCACATCATAAGCCGTGGTATAATGGTTCTCCGATTCTGTCAGCCCGCAGCAGTCTTCGAAATGTGTGTTTTCCATCCCAAGCCCCTTGGCCCTCTCATTCATCTGCTTTACAAATTCCTGTTCGCTTCCGGCAATGTGTTCCGCCATGGCCACGCTGGCATCGTTTCCCGAGGCCACCACGATACATTTGATCATGGTCTCCACATCCTGGGTTTCCCCCTCCTCCAAAAATACCTGGGAGCCTCCCATGGATTTTGCATAAGCACTTGTAGTCACTGTGTCTTCCAGGTTCAGATTCCCATTTCCCAGGGCATCGAAGATCAGAATCAAGGTCATAATCTTGGTGATACTGGCCGGCCGCCGCCTGGTATCCTTATCTTTTTCGAAGATCACTGTGCCGGTCTGCGCCTCCATAAGCACTCCCGAAGGGGAGGAGATCAGGGTATTCTCCTCTGTCCGGGCGGTATCTCCCCCGCTCTGTCCATAGACAGGGGAGGAAAGCGGCAGGAGCAAGAGCAGCGAAAGAAACAAGGCCCCCATTCTTTTTGTCCATTTTCCCCACATAAAGCTCTCCTGTTTTCTTTTTATTCTATTCTATTGTAAAAGATATCCGGAGAATTTATGACAACAAAAGAAAAAAGCCATTGTCTTACACAATGACCTTTTCTTTTTCTTTTTTCTTTTTCCAGTCCCATTTATAGAGAAAGCTTGCGATCAATACGGTAAGGGGCACAGAAAGTACAATTCCGAAGCTGCCTGACAGACCCTGCATGATCGCGATTCCTATATTGTTCGAATTAATGATCTGACGGTACGGAAGATCATAGGCGTAATCCAGGATGAGCATGCTCACGCTGCTTCCCGCAAAAGCCAGAATCAGCGTATTGCTGTCTGTCCCCATCATATCTCTTCCCACCTGAATCCCGGCTTTCCACAATTCTCTTTTGGTCATTTCCGGCTTCTGGTTTAGAATCTCCCACATAGAACTGCCTACAGACATTGCCACATCCATAACAGCGCCCATACTGGAAATCAGCAGACCGGAAAATAAAAGTCCGCCCACCTGGATCCCATTGGTATTCCAAAGAGTCATCAATGTCTCTATATCTGACACGTTATATCCCGTAATTCCAGAGGCGAGGCTGAAAAGCTGCGCGGCGATCCCCGCGATCAAAACTCCGGCCATAGTTCCTCCGATGGCCACAACGGTTTTCTTGCTGGCTCCGCCGATAAAATACATGGTCACGACCGTAGTGATCATACACACGAAAACAGCCGCCCAAAACGGAGAAATTCCCCGGTATACCAGAGGAATATAAACAAATATCACACAGAAAAAAGTAAATAAAAGCCCCATGCTTCCCTTTATTCCCTGCTTTCCTCCCACCAGGCATAAAGCCAGGATATATAACGCGGCAAAAATATACACTACCCATTCTCTATCCTGGGAATATACGCTTGCCACCACACTGTCTCCTGCCACACTCTGCATGATCACCACATCCATCCCCACGGTACAGCCTGCGCCGAAAAGATAGCCGGAACTGCTGGTGACCTCCAATGTCTCTCCCTTATGCTCTCCGGTTGTCATCTCCACCAAGACTCTTTGTTCTCCCACACGAGTCCCGTCAGCCTGAAGATTATCCTGAAGGATTTCCACTACCGTAGCCTTTTCAAAAGTCTGGCCCTCTCTGGAAACCAGTTCCACCTTATCTGTCTGGTTAATCTTGACTGTAAATATCACAAATACTACAGCCGCCAATAAAATCATAAGCCAGCGGGCAGCCTTACGCTTGGTAAACTGCCCGCTGTTTTTCTGCAATACTTCTTTCAAAACGTTTCACCTTATTTTATTCTGCTGCTTCTGTGGATTCAGCTGCAGCATCTTCTGTTGTTTCGTCTGCCGCAGTATCCTCAGCTGCCGCATCTTCTGCTGTCTCGTCCTCAGCTGCTGCGTCTGTAGCTGTCTCGTCTGCTGCCGCATCTGTGCTTGTCTCATCTTCTGCTGCCGCATCTGTGCTTGTCTCATCTTCTGCTGCCGCGTCTGTAGCTGTCTCGTCTGCTGCGCCTGCTGTTTTTTCGATGGTGAAGGTTTCGTCGATCTGCTCTACTGTTCCGTCATCTGTGATCTGATAGGTATCGATCTGGAAGCTGTCGCTGTCCATTGTGATCACAGAGAAAGATGGAAGCCAGTTCTGGCTGCGTGCCGCGATATAATCCTGCTGTGTAGCAGTCAGCTCGTAATATTTAGAACCGCTGGCTGAGTTAGCAGTCATATAAAGGATACCCTGAGGATCTGTCACAGTATTTCCTTCCACATCCTCAATGGTATAACACATATTATCCTGCGTAAATGCGTCTTTTGCTGCCGCGCCTTCTTCATCTCCATCTTCTGGATAAAGAGGAATCTGCTCGTCTGTCTCTACATTGTATGCATGATCCCAGTCGTAGTCTGTGCCTTCCTCATTCAGACGGAACTCATAGCTGCTGTGTGTCTGTCCGTCTCCATAAAGAAGTTTAGAACGGCTGTATGTATGGTCATGTCCCTGAAGCACTACATCAATATCTGCCTCATCAAATACCGGTGTAAGCTGCGTTCTTAAGATCATACCATCTGTATCAGAGTGATCCAGGCCGGAACCATAGATATCCTGATGGATGGTTACTACACGCCATGCAGCGTCCGGATAAGCAGCGATTGCTTCTTCGATAGCCTGCTTATGCTCTGCTACATTGTAATTGTTGGTGTTCAGCACGATAAATAAGCCGTCTCCATAGGAATAATAATAGTCTCCGCCGGCCTCTGTGGTACCGTACTCTGTCGCGTTAGGATTATTGAAATGATAAGTATAATCTGGATTTAAGGAATCATGGTTTCCAATGGTAGTAGCAACCGGAAGTGTTTTCAGTGCATCTGCGCTGAGATATGCTGCATACTCTTCTTCCTTTGGCTGTCCTGTCTTATTGACCTGGTCTCCTGCGGAGATCACAAAGCTCAGATCCGGATTTTCGGCAACTGCTGCGTCAAGAGTTCTGTCCCATGCAAATCCATCGTTTAAAGCTGCTGTATTGCCTGCTCCTGATTCAGCGGCAAGCTCTCCGCCGTCCTGAGGCTGTCCTACAGAAGCGCCAATCTGCGGGTCGCCTACATAAAGAATCTTTACGCTGTCCAGAGACTGAGTTGTATACTCTACCACTTCGCTCTGCTCACCATTGCGTTCCACTGTATAATAATAGGTAGTAGAAGGCTGGATCCCCGTCACTGTAACATGATTATATTCGTAAGCCTTGTCACCTGTTAAAGAGGTATCTACATCCCCTACTGTGCCTTCAAAAGTTTCCAAAGCTTCCTGGTCCGTTCCGAAATGAACCACCGGAGTTCCCTCGCTGTCTGTCTTCTCACTGTACCATGCAAAATTCAGTTCTGTCTCGTCCTGGCCTGGTGTGATGGATACCTGAGTATAATCGGATGAAAGGGTCTCCCAATTGTCTTTATATGCCTGCCAGCTCTCGGCATCACCTGTCTTACTGCTGTCATTATAATGTTCTGTCGCTGCGTAAACTGATGGACATGCGCTCATTACCATCATGAAAGTCAGTACACTTGCGATTATTTTTCTTTTCATATGATTTTACCTCTTCTCATATTAAAAATATTCACATTTCTTGTGTGATCTGCCTTGCATAGATTCACTCCGGGCCCGAAAGCTACTTCCTTGTAAGACAAGAGAAGTATAGCACCGGAAAAATCAGGTTTCAAGCGGGTTTGCCCACATTTGAACTACATTTAACACAACCTTTAAAATAAGAGGCTTTTATTCAAAAAGCTTTACTTTTCCAAGACTCCTGTAACACAAAAAAGCCAGCAGCAGCACACCTGCGGCAAAACCTGCCCCGATCCCAAAAGCATAGGGCAGAAATATTACGAATAGTATAAAAGGAACCATTCCTAAAATTATGCCTACGATCACAGAAACCATCACCGACATTGAATTTTTTACCGCCTGCTGCTCATGTGTCCAGTCATAGCGTGGAAATTTCACATTCGCATACATGCCGAAGCACCCAGAAAAAATACTGTAGATCAAAGGTACCGCCAGTGTCCACAACCCCTCCCAAAAAGAAAGCCTAAACCGGATCCAAAAACAGATCCCGCTTATAAGCACGCAAGGAACAGCAATAGACAGGTGCAGGGCGATCTTTGCCTTAAAGATTGTCATCGGTGCTACCGGTATAGAGCACATGATCCACCGGCTTTTTCCTTCCAGGGACAAAGAGGGCGCAGTCGTAGAGGTCATTCCTCCTAAAAGGGCTAAAAGAAAAGGCAGCAGCAGTTTTACCTCTTCTCCTATCCCCGGGAATCCCACCATAAGCTGGATGGTTCCGTCCCCTAAAAAGAAAACTGCCACACCTAAGATAATCATTAAAAGAAAGCCGACTACTGTGTTCATAGCATAGATCGTACAGCTTGTAAGACGCTTCCATTCTTTTTTATAAAGAGCCATAAATGCAGTAGAAGTTTTTCCTGCCTTTACTCTTTTTGCCCGGGAACGTTTAAAAGAAACCACCAGGCTGTTAATAGGTACATAATATTTCCCTACTACGGCTAAAAAAACAAAAAGACAGCCAACAGACAAAAAGGCAAAACCAAAGAATCCCAAAAATCCTCTTCCCTCCAAAGGCGCTACTGCCCAGGAGCCCAGCGGATACAGCCTGTCCATTATGGCAGCCATATCCAGGCCCAATTTTTCAAGATCCTGGGAAGATTTTCCTTCCAGTC
>DWYZ01000311.1 GCA_019118425.1 Candidatus Blautia faecavium
TTGTAAATACAGGTATCTGCTCAATAGGCGCTGCCACTTCCACAGTCTGTCCGCCTGCATATTTTTCTCCAGTCCATGCATTTGTCCATTCAGAGCCTTCTGGCAGATACATACTAGTCTGCGTGCAGCCCTCGTCTGTGATTGGTTTTACAAGTACGTTCGATCCGAACATGTACTCGTCTTCCACATTCCAGCACTCTTTATCTTCCGGGAAATCATAGAACAGCGGACGCATAACCGGTGTTCCTTTTTCATGTGCTTCCTTCATAAGCTCTGCAATGTAAGGACGCATCTTTTCACGGAGATTCAGATAGTAGCTGAGGATTTCATATACCTGATCTGTATAGCTCCATACTTCGTTAGGCGCACCGGAAACACAGGTTGCTCCTCCGGTAGTTCCGTACTGGGGCTGCAGCGGCCAGCGGTATCCGTGAAGACGCATAACCGGACAGAAGCATCCATACTGGAACCAGCGGATCAGAAGTTCATGGAATTTAGGATCGTTTATATTTGCCCCAAAGAAACCGCCGATATCTGTTGTCCACCACGGAATACCGGAAAGTCCCATGTTCAAACCTGCTGCTACCTGGTTCTTCATGCTTGGGAAGGAAGATTTAATATCTCCTGACCATACAAGAGCGCCATATCTCTGAGAGCCTGCCCATGCACAGCGAAGCAGGTTGATGATGTTTTCCTGACCCTCTGCCTTCATTCCATCGAAGAAGGTCTTTGCATACATAACGGGATAAATATTTCCTACCTGGATGTTTGGTCCCAGATGGTAACGATAATTTTCAAAATCGTAAACTGTGTACTCCGGTTCTGCCTCATCCAGCCAGAATACCTTTACGCCTTTATCATAGTAATTTTGTTTTGCCTTCTGCCATACATACTCTCTGGCTTCTGGATTCGTTGCGTCAAAATGAAGGGTATTTCCCTGGAAATCCATGGAGATAGGATATCCTGATTCTACACGGATAAGAAGTCCCTTGCCCTTCATTTCCTCAAAGTTTTCACTGCGGTAATCTACTGTCGGCCAGATAGATACCATCAGCTCGATTCCCATTTCCTTAAGCTCAGCGATCATTGCATCCGGGTCCGGCCAGTAAGTGGGGTCAAATTTCCACTCACCCTGTGTTGGCCAATGGAAGAAATCCACTACGATCACGGAGATAGGAAGATTTCTTCTCTTATATTCTCTTGCTACCTCTAAGAGCTCTTCCTGGGTCTGATAACGCAGTTTACACTGCCAGAAGCCCATAGCGAAATCCGGCATCATCGGCACCTTGCCGGTAGCGTCTGCATACGCCTCTTCGATTTCTGCAGGAGTGTCTCCCGCTGTGATCCAGTAGTCCAGTTTCTTTGTGGAAAAAGCTTCCCATGTAGTGATATTCTTTCCGAAGTTCACACGTCCCACAGCCGGGTTGTTCCATAAAAATCCATAGCCAAGGCTGGAAATAGCAAAGGGAACGCTTGCCTGGGAATTCCTGTGTGCCAGTTCCAGATCCGCCCCTTTCACATCCAGGTAAGGCTGCTGATACTGTCCCATACCGTAGATCTTTTCATCCGGATTAGAGATAAAACGCATGGACAGACGGTAATCTCCGCCGATAAGCGGTTTAAATTCTCTTGCCTCTATTTCCAGAGAACTGCAGGTGCTTCCGAACATATCTTTTCTGTTGCGGAGATACTCTTCCAGAAGGACTTCGTTTTTCTGGTTATAGAATGTGATCTTACCGATCAGGTTGATCTCTGCACGTATCTTTCCATTGACGATCTGACCGCCGTCTTCCTGTACGGTAATCTCTGGTGTTCCCGGATCTTCCGGTACTAAAAGCGCCCAGTCTTCTTTTGGCATTTCTGCCATCTTGGTTGAGCGCACCCTAAGGCTGTTTTTTCCCCAGGGTTCAATGATCAGCCGCTCCGCCTCATAACGGTAGCATAAAGCATTTCCTTTCTTCTCAAAATAACCATAAATTTCTTTTACTTCATCCTGTGATGCCATACTTATTCTCCTTATCCGTTAATCTTTTACTGCACCTGCTACCAGACCGCCCACAATGTATTTCTGCAGGAAGATGAAAAGCAGGACTACAGGTATTACCAAAATCGTACCATACGCCATGATACAGTTCCATCTTGTACCATAAGCATTCTGGAATTTATAAATATTTGCCGTCAGAGGACGCATCTCCGCGCTTACGTTAAAGGTCATGGAATATACCAGGTCATTCCATCCATTCAGGAAGGAAATAACTACGATCGTAATGATACCAGTCTTAACCGCCGGGATCATAACAAACAGGAAGGACTTTAAAGCCCCGCAGCCATCAAGTCTCGCCGCCTCGTCCAAGGCTTTCGGCACGCTCTTAAAATAAGGCCGCAGCGTTACTACCGCAAACGGTATGGAAGCGGCTGCAATAGCGATGGGCGCTGTAAAGTGGGTTCCTAAAATACCAATCTGGTTAAAGATCAGGTACATAGGTGTCAATGTCAAAGATGCCGGAAGCATCTGTGCTACCAGGAAGGTCAACAGGAACACATGGGCTCCTTTTACCTTAAAACGTCCCATTCCATATGCCGCCGGAACTCCCAAAAGAAGGGCAATGGCCATTGTAAGGAAACCATTGATAAAGCTGTTCCTAAGGGACAAAAGGAAGGTTGGGTCTGTCAGGTTTACCAGCCAGGGATCTACTGTAAACTCATGTGGAAAATAGGTAAGGATCTTTCCAAAGGTTTCTGAGTCTGACTTAAAGGAGATCTGAACCAGCCAGTATATAGGAAAAAGAAAAATGATCGCGATCAAAATAGCTATAATAGAGTTGATCAATTCTTTTCTTGATTCTTTGGTCTTAAACATATTAATCATCCTCCTTTGACAGCAGACGCAGATAGAACAGGCCGATCACGAACAGGCATGCAAACAATACCATGGCAATGGCCGCACCTTCTGAGAACTCAAACTGTGTAAACGAACGTACATAGGAATAAGTTCCCAGCACGTCTGTAGCATTCAGAGGACCGCCCGCCGTCATAATATACATCAGGTCGAAGGCCCGGAATGTATAAATAAATCCAAGCATCAAAACCGCCAGGACGGAACCCTTCATTAAAGGAAGCGTAATGTAAATAAATCTCTGTCCCCAGTTTGCGCCATCAATAGCAGCGCTCTCGTAAACATCCTGAGAGATACTTGTAAGACCGGACATCAAAAGCAGCATGTTAAATGGAATACCTACCCAGCAGTTCATAATGATAACCGCGATCAACGCTGTAGCGCCTGTAACCAGCCATTCTGGGCCGTTGATTCCGATCTTGGAAAGCAGATTGTTTACCAGACCATCATTGGCAAAGATATTTTTACCTAAAAGACCGGTAACAGACATTGGCATCATGTAACTTACCAAGATCATACCGCGGATGGGACCGGACAGTTTAAATTTCTGGTTAAAAAACATTGCGAATGCAAAACCGATGGTAAACTGAAATACCAGACATGCAATTGTAAAAATAAAGGTATTCCTTAAAACAAGAAGGAATGTAGGGTCATGAAACAGATTGATATAATTTTCAAATCCCACAAATACGGAACCGCCTTTTGTAAAGTTCTTTACATCCACATTTTTAAAGCTGAGGACCAGGTTGTAAACCAGCGGATATCCAAGAACTACGAGCATGTAAAAAAATGCCGGAAGAATAAAGATATAACCATCTTTTCCTCCCCCTGAAAGTGCTCTTTTCGATTTCATGAACGAGTCTCCTTTCTTTTCTTTCAATTTTTATAGCAAACGGCAAATTTCTTTGTCGTTTACTTTAAAATCCCACGATTTCAGGCAAACATCCTGCCGAAAACCGTGGGATTCCTTTCTAGCCTATGTAGCTTTCAAAGCCCTGTTCGTTCGCAGGTTTTATGGAAGCGGAGTCTCCTCAATGATCGGAGTGATAGTTTCCATTGCTCCTGCAAGAGCTTCTGCCGGATCAGTTCCGTCAACAATAACAGACTGGGTAGCGCTGTAGATTGCCTCAGAAATGCTTGGCCATTCCGGATGCGGTCCACGTGCATCTGCATAATTCATTTCATCTGTAAATACTGCAAATCCTTCCTGCTCGTAATCGTATTCAGCAGTAGCGTCTGTACGTGTAGGAATCTTGCCTGCAACTACGCCCCATTCTCCGGCTTTTTCCTTAGAGCACATCCATTTCAGGAACTCTATGCATGCTTCTTTGTTTTCTGCGCCTGTGCAGACACCAAAGTTCTCACCGCCGATGGTGGAGCTTGATGTTCCTTCATCACCTGTAGGAAGGAGGCAGAAACCATAGTTAAATCCATCGATGGAATCTGTCTGAGCCAGATGCCAGGTACCAATTTCAGCCATAGCAGCCTTTCCTGCTGCGAACTGATTGAATACGTCAGCCTGTGTCCAGTTGATACATTCTTTGCTCATAGAGCCGTTGTTTACCATATTTGCAAGAGCGGTCATACCTGCAACAGCGGAATCTGCTGTAAGATCAGATACATTCGCGCGCTCTGAACCGTCCTGTGTACCACGCAGCCATGGAAGAATCTGGAATGTTCCTTCCTCTGTGGAAATACAGCTCATTGCAAAACCAAATGTCTGTGAATCTGCATCTGTGGTAGCCTCAGCCATTTCCTGAAGTTCTGCCAGGCTGGTAGGCATATGATCATAGCCTGCTGCTTCAAGAGCATCCAGGTTGCATGCAAGTGCCAGACAGTTAGAGTTCTGAGGAAGTCCGTAAAGATTTCCTTCGGAATCCATACAGGAGCTTAAAGGTCCTTCATAGAAGTTTTCCAGTTCTCCCCACTCCTCTAATTCTGCGGTAATATCCTCAAATACGCCTAAGGAAATGTAGGATGCCATATCTGGGGAATCCACCATACCGATATCTGGAAGCTCACCGGAAAGTGCGCCTACTGTATACTGGTTCATTAATTCATCACGGGATACATATGTAGCGGTGATATGAATATCATCCTGCAGACTGTTATACTCATCTACCCAATCTACGATTGCCTGAGCGTCTGCAGATGCATCGAAGTAGTGCCACAGATCTACTTCAACTGGTTCTGCGCTTACAGCCACTGCGGAAACAGATAAAGTTGCTGCTGCCGCAACCATTCCTAATATTAAACTTTTTTTCATTTTGTCCTCCTTTTCCTTCCCTGGACTTTCCAATCCAAAATAGTTTGCCTGATTAATAGTTTTCAAGGTGGGACCCATATAATTCAAATTTAAAACACGTGTTTTTACTTGTAATATTATTATATCTTAATTGCTTGTTTAGTCTACTGTATTTTTTAATATATCGCCCCAATTTTT
>DWYZ01000312.1 GCA_019118425.1 Candidatus Blautia faecavium
TGTAAAATAGCTGAGGATATAATTGGAAAAGCTGGCAGTGGAAACCAGAATGATTCCACCGGCCAGATGTGGGATGAAATCAATAAGGAATCCTACATCACTCCGAAAGCGCATGAATATGCCATGGAGAAAGTTTACCGGGATTTCTGCCAGGGATGGCAGGGGTTGGAATATAAACTGAATTCAGTAGGATCGTCGCGGGGGGATTATCCTTTTGTGACAGTGACCTTCGGATTAGGCATTGCCAGGTTTGAAAAAATGGCGTCCCTGACTGCTTTACGTGTCCATGCCGGAGGGCAGGGGAGAGAAGGCCATAAAGTTCCTACTTTATTTCCTAAGTACGTATTCCTATACGATAAAAATCTCCATGGAAAAGGATGTGTAAATGAGGATCTGTTCCGGGAGGGAATAAAGTGTTCCGCGAAAACTATGTATCCGGATTGGCTGTCATTGACAGGAGAAGGGTACGTCCCTGAAATGTATAAAAAATATGGAAGGGTAGTAAGCCCAATGGGGTGCCGTGCTTTTTTAAGCCCCTGGTATGAGCGTGGAGGAATGGAACCGGCACACGAACAGGATAAACCAATTTTCGTTGGAAGGTTTAATCTAGGTGCGATCAGTTTGAACCTACCTATGATCCTTGCAAAAGCGCAGGCGGAAAACAAGGATTTCCACGAAGTATTGGATTATTATCTCAATATGATCCGGGATATCCACAGAAACACGATTGAATATCTCGGAAAGATGCGGGCCGGAAGCAACCCTTTGGCATATTGTGAAGGCGGCTTTTTAGGCGGTAACCTTGGTCCGGATGAACCAATCCGTCCATTGCTGGACGCTGCAACGGTGTCCTTTGGTATTACGGCCTTAAATGAGCTGCAGGAATTATATAACGGCAAGAGCATTGCGGAAGATGGCCAGTTTGCTTTAGATACTTTAAAATATATAAATGCTAAGATAGCGGAATTCAAAAGGCAAGATGGTATCCTATATGCGATATACGGCACACCGGCAGAAACGCTTTGCAGCCTGCAAGTAAAACAGTTCAGAAAGATATATGGGATCATAGAAGGGGTTTCTGACCGCCCTTATGTGAGCAATAGTTTCCATTGCCATGTAACGGAACCGATATCCCCCATCCGTAAGCAGGATTTGGAAAGGCGTTTCTGGGATTATTGCAATGGCGGCAAGATACAATACGTCCGGTATCCGCTAGGGTATAATATTGCGGCCGTGGAGACGCTTGTCAACAGGGCCATGGAAATCGGTTTTTACGAGGGCGTGAACCTCGACCTATGCTATTGCATGGATTGTGGGTACCAGCAGGTGGATATGGACGAGACATGTCCGGTTTGCAGTTCCAATAGACTGATTAAAGTAGACCGGATGAACGGCTACCTTGGATATACCCGTATCGGTGCAAAAAGTAACAGCCGTTATAATGAGGGCAAGTTAGCAGAGATTGCAGACCGTGTATCCATGTAAATTAGACATAATTGAGAAAAGCCAGCGTAATTGCTGGCTTTTTTATGCAAAATTATCATAGAGCTGCATTATGACTTTCTCGATGTTGCAGCCTACCAGCATATATTTGGGAATATTTGCTTTTTGGCTGAATGACATGAATTTATCATATAAGGAATGCTGCATATCGGTATTACATATGATTGCATCTATATACTGGGCTTTGGGAAGGGGCAGGTTGGGATTATCCACATAAATCCATCCTGGAAAACGCTGCTGCATCTGCTGCACCCAGCGGGGATGGCCGCCAACAACTACGATGCGGAGGCTGGATAGGAATGCTGCTGCTTCTTTTAATGGGACAGTGGTCCTTCCTGCCGAAGATCCGGGGCCATTCTCATTGGCTGTGATGTTTTTCGTGTCCAAGCAGTTTTCCGATGGATCTTTTTTTCTATTTTTCTCTTTCCTTGACCCAACGGGTATATCACGTAAGCGCATAGTTTCCGCTTCATAGTGGGCTGCCTTTTTTTCTGCTTTTGATAACTCCGTGCAAAGCTGCTGGTTTTGTTTTTCCAACCGGCATAATTTATCCTCTAATTCTTTTAATCTATTCGTAGACATATCCATACCGACAGGGCAGAGGCCTTCTTTTCCAGTACTATTTTCATGGCCATCTGTATGTACTTCAGGTGCAGAATAGGCGAGGTCAAATAAAATGGTTTCTTTAAAAAAGGAAAAATATTCTTGTATAACACCTGCTGTAACAGAAGCCAAGGAGAATATGTCACACAGGTGGCCGTCGGTGAAATTTTTACAGTCTATATTGCTTAACAGATAAGAAAATCCCAACCATGCCCTGTCGGATCGGTCCGATTTAACCGTATATAAATGTTCAAGTCGGTCTGCAAAATCTGTCCTTTGTTTCCTATATTTTTTCGCAAGGTCGAGTGTGGTTATCAGTTTACTGCGCCTGCTCCCCCGTATGGAGTCCGCCATTTTTCCTTTCAATAGTTCTAAATGCTCTTTCTTGGCAAATAGGTTCTGTACAAGTACGGTCCCAATGATCATATCTGCTTTCTCTACTTTGGTTCCGGAAAGAAAATAGTCAAATACTGCCGCAATCTCAAAATTTAGGTCGTAGGTATCTGTTTCCCCATATAAATCAGTAATCTTCTGTAGGATGTCATCGTCCGTAAAACAGGTATAGGCGATATCGGTCAATTGGTTATGTTCATGTTGGTATGCGGCATCCATTAACTCGGAAAAGAAAGCTTCTAATTCGGGATCTCCTGACACCGCGCATGCGGCAACAATGCAGACG
>DWYZ01000313.1 GCA_019118425.1 Candidatus Blautia faecavium
TTTATTGGGATTATGTATATCTACAGACGGAATAGCAGAAAGCAATGCCCGTGTGTACGGATGCATAGGTTTTTTAAATAATTCCTTAGCCGGACTTTTTTCCACCATCTGTCCCAAATACATTACCAGGATATCATCGGATATATGGCGCACAACTGACATATCATGGGTGATAAACATGTAGGTAAGTCCTTTTTCTTTCTGAAGCTTGCGCAGAAGGTTCAGTACCTGCGCCTGGATAGAAACATCCAGGGCGGAAACCGGCTCATCACATACGATAAATTTCGGATCCAAAGCAAGGGCGCGGGCAAATCCCACACGCTGCCTTCTTCCGCCGTCCAGCTCATGGGGATAAGCCATGCTCAGACGCTGATCAATACCTACCAGCTCCATCAGTTCCTGAGCCTTTGCATACATCTCCGCTTTCTTATACTTTTTAGAGACTTTCAGCGGTTCAATGATCGTCTGCTCAATGGTTTTACGTGGATCAAGGGAGGAATACGGATCCTGGAACATGATCTGCATATCTTCTCTGGCTGCTTTTAATTCTTTTCCCTTTACATGGGTAATATCCTTTCCTTCCAGGAAAATCTGTCCCCTCGTACTTTCCAGAAGATGAACGATTGTCCTGCCAAGGGTCGATTTTCCGCATCCGGATTCCCCTACCACGCCAAGGGTTTTCCCTTCTTCAATGGTAAAGGAAACATCGTCTACTGCATGAAGCATTCCTCCTGGAGTAGGAAAGTATTTATAAAGATTTTTTACTTCGACAACCGCACTCATTTCACAATACCTCCCTCTTTTACTTTATCCAGATTCAGGCAGCGGCATTTATGTCCGTCCGCAGTAAGCACTTCCGGAATCATGCCTTCTTTCCGGCAGGCTTCTGTTGCGTAAGGGCATCTGGGGTTAAAGGAACAGCCCTTTGGCAGATTTGCCGGATCCGGCGGAAGTCCATCGATAGGATGCAGGTATTCCTCATCCACATTCATACTGGGAATGGCATTGAAAAGACCAATCGTATAAGGGTGATGAGGATGATCAAAAATCTGTTCCTTTGTCCCTGTTTCCACGATCTGCCCTCCGTAAACTACCGCAACCTCATCGCAGACCGTAGCCACAACGCCCAGGTCATGGGTAATCAAGATCATTGACGTATTGTTCTTTTTCTTCAGATCATTGATCATATCCAGAACCTGTGCCTGAATGGTTACGTCTAAGGCGGTGGTGGGCTCGTCCGCCAGAAGGATTTCCGGGGTACAGGCAAGGGCGATGGCGATCACCACACGCTGCTTCATGCCGCCGGAAAACTGATGGGGATATTCTTTATAACGGGCAGCCGGAATTCCTACCATTTCCAGCATCTCGCCTGCCCTCTTTGCTGCTTCCTCTTCAGAAATATCATTATGATGGATGATCACTTCTTTGATCTGGTCGCCTACACGCATGGTAGGATTCAGCGCTGTCATGGGATCCTGAAAGACCATAGAGATCAGATTTCCTCTGTGCTTTCTCATTTCTTCCTCCGGAAGCTTCAGAAGATCTTCTCCGTCTACCAGTACCTCCCCATCCCGTACAAATGCCGCACGGTCCGGCAGGATCCGCAGGATGGTCTTCGCTATCGTAGTTTTTCCCGCTCCGGTTTCTCCAACCAGTCCGAGGGTCTTTCCCTTCTCAAGATCAAAGGAGACACCATTTACAGCCTGAATCCTCTGTCCATCGGAAGTATATTCTACTACCAGATTTTTTACAGACAGAAAAGGTGTATTCGATTTTTCACTCATTTTCTTTTCCTCCTTAATCTTTCAGTTTCGGGTCCATAGCGTCCCTAAGTCCGTCGCCTAAAAGGTTCAGAGCCAAAACAGTAAGCGCGATGGCAAGTCCGGGGAACAATACCATATAAGGACAGTCACGGATATAGTTTCTGGAACCGGAAAGCATAGCCCCCCACTCAGGAGTAGGCGCCTGCACGCCAAGGCCGATAAAGCTTAAGCTGGCTGCCGTTAAGATCAGGTTCGCCACATTCATGGTACACGCTACGATGGACGGAGAAATAGCATTAGGCAAAACATGTACAAAAATCGTTCTCAGCTTACTGCAGTTAATAGAATCCGCTGATTCCAGATATTCCATCTTTCGTATCCCCATTACCGATCCTCGTACCAGTCGGGCCGCTCCGGGGATGCCGCCTATAGCCAGCGCGAGCATGGTATTCATAAATCCTGATCCGAGAGCCGTAGCAATAACAATGTTAAATAAGATGGGAGGCATAGCCTGGATGATATCCAGGATACGCATGATCGCGTTGTCAAAGGTTCCCCCATAATATCCGACGATGGCTCCTATAATGGTTCCCACAATCGTGGTAATCAGTGTTCCGAAAATACCAATGGAAAGAGAGTATCTTGCTCCGAAAATAATACGGCTGAAAATATCACGTCCAAGCTCGTCCGTTCCAAACAGATGCTGTAAAGAAGGTCCCTGCTTCGCGCTTAAAACGTCAATTGCGTTACAGTCATAAGGAATGATCCATTCTGCAAGAATGGCAAGGATCACTTCGATCAGGACAATGATCAGTCCCAGCATTGCCATTTTATTTTTAGACAGCCGGTGCAGAATTTCTTTCACTTGGCTATTCTTTTTTCTTTTTGTCTTTCCTGCCATTATGCAGCTGCCTCCTTCCTTTTCTTTCTCTTTGATTCACCCTCATACTGGGCCTTGATCCTCGGATCAACAAAAGCATAGGCTATATCAACTAAAAGCATACACAAGCTGAAAATAATTCCAAGCAATACCACACAGCCCTGTACAACCGGATAGTCACGGCTTGTGATCCCGTTCATCATATAAAGCCCGATCCCGTCAATGCTGAAAACTGTTTCGATGATAACGGAGCCGCCGAATACTGCCGCAAAGGACTGTCCTGCAACGGTAATGATCGGGATTAATGCGTTCGGAAGAATATGTTTCATAACTACTTCATTTTCCTTTAACCCTTTGGAACGGGCAGTGGTAATATAATCCGAACGGATCGTTTCCAGGATACTGGATCTGGTCTGTCTGGCAATACCTGCAATTCCGCCCACGGAGTTAGCAATAGCAGGAAGAATATAATATTCAATTCCTCCCATGCCGGAAGCCGGCAGCCATCCCAGCTGCACAGAAAACAGAAGTACCAGCATCAGCGCCAGCCAAAATGCCGGCATGGAAACACCGATCAGGGCAATAACCATACTTAAGCTGTCCTGCCATCTGTTCTGATGGGTACCTGCAAGGATTCCCAGCAACACTCCGAATACGAATGAAATCGCGATGCTGACCACTCCAAGTCCGATCGTTCTGGGAAGCCTGGAAAAAATTTCCGCCGCAATAGGAATTCTTGTCACATAAGACTCTCCTAAGTCCAGATGGAAAAACAGACCGCTCATATAATCTGCCAGCTGTACCAGGAAGGGCTGGTCAAGTCCAAGCTGTTCATGAAGGGCATCGATCTGTTCC
>DWYZ01000314.1 GCA_019118425.1 Candidatus Blautia faecavium
GGAAAAAGAGAATTCAGACAGTTTCGCCAAAAGGGGTCAGTCCCCTTTTGGCGAAACTGTCTGAATCTTCTATTTATTTCTTTATTTTCTCGATATCATATGTTTTATGAACACATACAGCACAATTACAAATGCCAGCAAGTACCCAAACGCTCCCAGGGCGGGAATGCCCATGACTTTCGGGGTCATGTCGGTTGTACAGATGATACTGGAACTGATCAGCAGCGCCATGACCCAAAGACCCATGACGATATTTCGCACCAGCCTTCTCAGAAGCTGTGCCAGGTCGTCTGTGACCTGCAGATCCAGATTGACCTTAGCCTGCCCTTTCAGGTAACCATGCATCATATCGGATACAAGTGAGGGAATATCCAGCGCTTTCCGAAATGATTTTGCAATACTTCTTCCACTGCTTCTAAGTTCCTTCTTCAGATCAAAATTCTGTAAAAACTCACCCGACATATGGGCTGTTGCGATCTCCACCATATTGATGTCAGGGGCAATATCAGCCAGTACGCCCTCCATGTGGGTGAGTCCTCTGGCAAGCATGGTCAGGCCGTGAGGCATTTTGATCTTGTTATTTTTCATTACTTCCATCAGATCCGTCATGACCTCCGCCACGTTGATCTGGCCCATCTGGACATTTCCGTACTTCATAAGCAGTCCGTCTATGTCTTCATAAAGCTTTCTCTGGTCGGGACGGGTTTTAAACTCTCCAAGAGCCATGACAGCCTGCTGGATGAGTCCGACGTCGCTTAATGCCACACCCTGCACAGCCTTTCCGATCATCTCCCGGTCGTGTTCCGTCAGACGCCCCATCATTCCCATATCAATCCAGATAATCTTGCCATCGCGTATCTTAACATTTCCAGAATGAGGATCCGCATGAAAAAATCCGTCGTCCATAACCTGCTTGATATAGTTATCGACAAGCTTGCTCCCGATTTCTTTCAGATCGTACCCCTGCGCCAGCAAGGCTTCCTTATCATCAATCCCGCAGCCGTCAATATACTCCATAACAAGCACATGGACGGTAGTATACTGCTGGTACAGAACCGGCGTTCCCACAAACGCCACATCTTTGTTGCGTCGGGCGAACTCCTCCATGTTGGAAGCCTCGGTCAGGAAGTTCATCTCATCTCTTGTGACAGACCACATTTCATCCAGAACCAGATCCAGATCCGCCATCCCCTTGATGCTTACGGGCGGGAGAAGCTTTACCGCCTTGTGCAAAAGGGCGATATCCCGGGCCATTTTCTCATAGACACCTTTTCTCTGGACCTTTATCACAACCTTCTCCCCGGTGCGCAGCACGGCTGCATGTACCTGGGCAATGGAAGCAGAGCCCTGCGGCTGCTTTTCAATAGAAGAAAATACCCGCTTCCACGAGCGTCCGTAGGACTCTTCGATCACATCCAACACTTCCTGGAATGGCATCGGCGTCACCTCGGTGCGGAGCAGCATCAGTTCATCGCAGTACCGCTTCGGAAGGATGTCCGAATGCATGGACATAATCTGACCCAGCTTGATAAATGTAGGTCCCAGTTCTTCCAAAATGAGTCTCAGTTTCTTCGGTGTGACACCTCTTGTGATCTTGTGCCTGCGGAGTACAGCAGTAATCTCTCGCAGTCTTGAATTGTATTCTATGGGTTCGATACTACCGCTCATCTGCCCTGTCTTCTGCTTCCTTCTTTTCAATCTGCTCCTTGAGCGCTGCTATCTGTTCCGGAGTCATCTTGTCCAGCAGCTCGGAAACTTCCTCCGCAGCCGTCTTCTTTTCACCGGTATTCACATTTTCTTTTACAGTCTTTTTAATATTGTGCTTCAGCTCCTCATTGAGCACCTTGCCCTGCTCGACGGTCAGTTCACCTTTTTCCACCATCTCGTCCAGCAGTTCTTTTGATTTTTCTGCTGTCACAGCTACTGCTCCGACTCCTGCAAGAAGAAGTTTTTTAATATTTTCACCAAAACTGTCCATAAGTCCTGCCTCCCTTCCGTGTGCATATTGTATGTACAGTCTCCGGCTGGCTTCTACTCAGCCTGCGCGTTTCCGAATTTTCCCTTATACCGTTCAATACACTCCTCGATTACCTGCACTGCGCCGAGGGCATTATCAAACTCATTTACCGCGGTCTTCTTTCCTTCCAGATCTTTGTATACAGAGAAGAAATGTTTTATCTCGTCAAAAATATGCTTCGGCAGCTCTGAAATATCCGTATACATCTCATACGTCGGATCTGCCCACGGAATGGCAATTACTTTTTCATCCCCAGCGCCTCCGTCCGTCATACGCATTACACCGATTGGATAACAGCGCACAAGAGTCAGCGGCTCTAAGGGTTCTGAACACATCACCAGCACGTCCAGCGGATCCCCATCGTCCCCGAGCGTGCGCGGAATAAAACCATAATTCATAGGATAATGGGTTGACGTATACAAAACCCGGTCTAAAATAATCATCCCCGTCTCTTTGTCCAGTTCATATTTTTTCTTGCTGCCCTTTGATATCTCGATCACCGCGATAAAATCTGTTGGAAAAATCCTTTCCTCGCTGATATCATGCCAGATGCTTCCCATATTTATCCCCCTTTCCTTTATAAATGTTCCTTCAAAACCGTTTCCAGTGCAGCACAGGCAGCCTCTTCATCGGACCCGTCTACTTCAACCACAACTTCATCCCCACATTTTATCCCCATTGCCATAAGTGGTGCAAGTTTCTTGCCGTCAGCTTCCTTATCCCCACTTTTAAACAACACAGAGGACTCATACTTTTTTGCTTCCTTTACTACGATTCCGGCAGGCCTTGCGTGGATACCCACCCTGTCAGCGATAACATAAGCAAATGATTTCATAATGTTATCTCCTTTCTGTCTTTTCTCGATACACTTGCATTCAGGAAGAATCGTCTTCCTCTCGAAACCTATAGGATAATTTTACCCCTTTCAGAGCATTACGTCCAGTATTTTTAGAATCGTCAGACAACTTCTGTGAAAGGGGCCTGACCCCTTTTGATAAAGCTGTACTAATTTTCTAAATAATTTGTTTTAATCAAAATTTTTTGAGTATCTGCATCGTAGCAAAATCGGAATATTTCATTTCCCTTCTTTATGTCGCTTTTTT
>DWYZ01000315.1 GCA_019118425.1 Candidatus Blautia faecavium
GATACCCCTTACTCTTCATCCGTTTCGGATCCAGACGATAAAGTGTATAGAATAAATCTGAAGCATAACCGCCGGCAATCGTTCCGGTAAGCGCAAGCTGCCATCTGCTTGCACAGATAAGGTCAGCCATAGAATATCCTTGGGCACTTCCACCGGCTTTGTATTCCTGTACTTCATCAAAAATGGCAAGATCAAAATAACCTTTCATCTGCTTTTTTATGAAACGTGTCAGGCTGTAACGCCGCGGACCATACTCATCCATCTCTTCCACTTCTTCTTCCGTGATCTTATTCTGTTTTAAATACAGCCTTTCACGGTTTCTCATTACCCACACAGTTTTTCTTCCCTTTTGTGCGCGGTTGGAAAAATGTGATATTTTCTTCCACTTGCCCTTTTTCTTCCCTGTATCATAAAACAGGATCCTGTCGTCTCTCGGTTTGCATGACGGAGCCCACAAAGAGGTCCCGCAGCAACGGCATGTATTATTGTGAGTGTTTCGTACAGCAAAATCCTCTGGAAGCAAAACCCGTACTTCACCCTCGTCCGGCAGTCTTCTCCCTGCTGGGAGAAGCAGTTCACCACACTCCGGACATACAAGCCCATAAGCCCACTCTTCCGAATACTTCACTTCCCAATTTGCGCACCCGCAGGAACATTTATCTTTCAGATCGGCAGGCGCTTCTTCCCCGCACTTTTTGCAAACTGGTATGGCAATGCGCTTCTTTGCCATATGATCCGGTACAGGCCTATAAGCATAGGCCAGCTTTCCGGTATCTTTGCTCAGTACATAATACTCTTTCCCTTTTGCTTTTCTTCCTTTCTTTTTCAGCTTCACGAGCTGTTTCAGTTCAGTAAGAATTTCCACTTTTGCATAAGGGACTTCTTCCTTGATTGTTCTTGCCCATTTATCTACAAGATGAGACGGGCACATCAGAATTACTCTGTAGTTTATCAAGCTGCTGTTCATATACAGATCTTTTACCGTATATTCCGGATGTTTCTCAAGATAATAGCGCTGGAAAAAGGCCTCCGCTACTCCCAGAGATTGGAGCGTTTTTCCGCACCCCATTCCCTGTATAAGAAACACGTATTTCTTATGACGCAATGCTTCAACAGCCCCATTTACAATCGCAGACTGCTGCGGAAACAGCCTTTTATTCATAAAAACTGCTTCTTCTACCTTATCTTTTAACGGGCACAGCGGCTGAATGATCTTCTCCAGATTATCAACAAGTGTATGTCCGTACTTTCCGAAATACTCGTCCATATCATGAAAGATCAGCGGTTCCTGCTTGTCTTCAGCAATGCATATATTTCTTCTAGCTAGACCTTCACTGATCAGAGCTGCAAAATCTTCATCCCCCATCCGGCAGATATAAATGTCATACGCTTCTATTAAATCCGTATTGCCGTAAACATCTGCCTCAACTCTTTCCATATAGCCAAGCTCAATTGATCTGGCCAGCAAATATCCACACCACTCTCGTAGCAGCGGATACTCAAAATTGTTCATCAAAAATGCGTATAGATCCTCTTTCGCGCGCTCTTTTCGCACAAAAATATAGTCTCTCCCAATTTTATTAGAAATAGAGGCGCCCTGATAAATCGTCTCCCATCCAATTCGAGTCCTAAAACTATAGCTTTCCATACCAGCTTTACTCATATTAAATGATGCATCTACTCTCCCGTCTTCCAGAATTCTGACAGGCTCATTTCCTAAAGATAGACATGCAGATATTCCGTTTATAGCCAGAGAACTCTTATGAAAATCGGAAAGTATAATCAGCTCGTTATTTATTGCAATACAGTAACTTAAATAAGCAATTATATTTCCTGCAGCAATTTGCAACATATTTGCTTCCTCCTTTTAAGCAATAAAAAAAACAGGTTTTTGCCTGCTTTCTCATAACTGATGGCGCGTCCCATCGTTTTCCAGAATGTTAAAAATAATCTTGGTATAATGCTGTACCGAAAGATACATCTGGCCGTTTTCTTCATAAACGTTGTTATCTTCTGCTTTTTTTACGATTCCCCGCTGCAGGTGAAGATCTCTATTCGCTGAAGATCCAACCATGCCCTGACCTGCACCAGCAACTGCCATCAGATACAGCTGGCCCTGGTTAGGCATAATTGGCGGTCTGTTAAGCTGGTCAGATATAAACGGTTTCGGAATAATCCTTTCCAGTACCATTTTTTCCAACGGGCTACCGGCCAGACCTTTCCGGATTCTCTCCTCATTAAAATGTTTTGCTGTGAACTCTGTTATATCTTTTCTGTTTGAGGGATAAACCGGTACTTTTTTCCCTGAGAAATGCATCGGAAGCTCCTGCAATATTCCAGACGTTGAAAACTGCCCTTTCAACAGATTTTTTTCAGAAGTACAAGATTCCTTTGTCCTGCGCCCGATAATTACCACCTGTTTCCATTTCTTATACTCTTTATCCCTGAAACGGAACATCTTCTCTGTGTGAAAAGCTTCGCACCACTCTTCCAGAAACCGTTCTTCCTTCGCAACATAATCCGGTATAACATATACCATTACCGCCCCGTCAGCAAGACATGGAATAATCTTCTTAATGAATCTCACTTCAAGACGGCATCCGTCAATCTCGCCATATGGCGGATTACTAAAACAAAATGAGAAATCCCCCTGTCCGATGAGAACATCTGTCAGGAAATCTCCCCATATGCACTCTTCCACTCCATCAGCGCTAAGCACCGCCTCAGCGGTTTCCGAATTCAATTCTACTCCAAAAATATGGATATTCTTATTTTTTTCACGTCCTGTTACTGTACGCACAGCCTCTGCATCACCGATTGCTGGTTCCAAAACACATACCTCTGCCTCCTCAGGAAACTCTAAAAGCTCAGCAATGCTTTGGCAATGTTCCTGATCTGTATAATACGCGCTAAGTTTAGCTTGGGCTGCCATTTTTTGATAAAATGTACTTTGTTTTCTCAGTTGATTCATTCTATATCCTCCCTATTTAGTCAAGTGTTTTTTCCCTTAAAATCAAGGGATTTCTAAGTTTCTATCTCAGATGAATGAGCCTCGATCATGAGCATTTTTCTGTATCTGGTACGAAAATAGGTGGTTATAGGTATACGAAATAAAACGTCTCTATTTTTCCGTTTTACATGGCCTTGTATA
>DWYZ01000046.1 GCA_019118425.1 Candidatus Blautia faecavium
TGTTGGAATCCGAACATGGAGTCGCCGATCTATCCCTGTTTACACACTGTCCTTCAAAGAGTATGTGGATTTCAAAAAGCAGGATTCCCGTTCTGAGAAGGAACTGCTGGAGGAATATATTCGTTTTGGCGGTTTCCCGATCGTTGCATTGGGAAATTATGATGAACAAAGTGCTTACCAGATTGTGAATGGTATTTATCATACGGTAATTTCCAGAGATATTGTAAAGCGCCACCGGATCAACCGTCAGGATCTGTTTGACCGTGTCGTGAAGTATATTATTGAGAATATGGGGAAAACCTTTTCAGCCAGTTCGATCGCCAGGTTTTTGAAAAGCGAACACCGGACTGTGTCGGCAGAGTCCATTTATAACTATCTGCGCTGGCTGGAGCAGGCATTTATCATCTATCCTTGCCATCGTTATGATATTCAGGGAAAAAGCATATTAAAGACGCAGGAGAAATACTATCTTGCGGATGTGACCTTGAAATATTGTCTTTTGGGCTACAACCGGAAGATGCTGGATGGTGCGTTGGAGAATATCGTATTTTTGGAGATGAAGCGCCGGGGATACGATGTTTATATAGGAAAAAATGCTTCTAAGGAAATTGATTTTATCGGTGTCCGCCGGAATGAGAAGGTTTATGTTCAGGTTTGTGTGCGGCTGCCCGAAAACTCAGATCGGGAGATTGGCAATTTAATGGAGATTTCGGATCACTATCCGAAATATGTAGTGACAACAGACAGCATGGATGTAGGTATCGACAATGGTATCCGGATTGTGCATTTGGCGGATTTTCTGCTGGCAGAATACTGGTGATCTGTTGTTTTTGGCTTTGTGATAAATGGAGGTTATTGTTTGCCTTAAACGAATGGGAACCAGCGTGACTTCGCACGCGGGTTCCCATCAAAATTCTTTTTACTTCTTTATGGGACGCTGCCAAAGGGAAAGCTTCCT
This sequence comes from Candidatus Blautia faecavium, assembly GCA_019118425.1. Taxonomy (GTDB): domain Bacteria; phylum Bacillota; class Clostridia; order Lachnospirales; family Lachnospiraceae; genus Blautia_A; species Blautia_A faecavium. The sequence continues at coordinate 959 of DWYZ01000046.1, forward strand.
TATCTGTCATTCTAAAATATAAATCCTGGAATCAAAATCGCAGCTTGGTTTTTCTCCCTCTAACACTTCTCCGGAATTACGGTCGCTTGTGATAAGCCCTATATGCATCAGCTCATCTCCGTAAAACTCCCCTAAGGGGCGGCCGTCCTGGCTGACTTTATAAAGACGGTCCGGGTCCAGTCCGGTAAGCTTAAGCCTGGTATAAGGAGAATTTACTGTATTTAAAACACGGTACCAGCCCACCAGCGCTTTATCCTTATCCTGGCTTACGGTCATCCATGCGGCTGTATTTTCTTTAAAAGGACTTTGCAGCCGGTAAAATGTGCCGAACTGCAGCAATCCCCTATATTTTTTCATAAATGCAGTCTGCCGCTTCATTTCCTCCAGCTCCCTTGAAGTAAGACGGTTTAAATCCAGTTCATAACCAAAGGTTCCGAAATAGGCTACATTTGCCCGGGTATAAAAAGGAGTAGACCGGTTAAGCTGGTGGTTCGGGGAAGCAGATACATGTGCGCCCATGCTGCTGATAGGATAACAGTAAGAAGTTCCATACTGGATTTTTAACCGCTCTATGGCGTCGGTGTCGTCGCTTGTCCAGCCCTGAGGGGCATAATAGAGAAGACCCGGGTCAAACCTGGCGCCGCCGCTGGCACAGGATTCAAACAACACCGTAGGAAAGGCAGTGGTAAGCCTTTCATACAGATCATACACGCCCAGGATATACCGATGGAAGACTTCCCCCTGGCGGTCACTGGGAAGGGCATGGGACCAGCACTCGGTAATGCTGCGGTTCATATCCCATTTTATATAGGATACTTTTGCCTTTCCAAGAATTGCCGCCATCATATCGTATATATAATCCACCACTTCTTTTCTGGAGAAATCCAGCACATACTGATATCTCCCCTGAGACTGTCTCCGCTGGGGTACGCTTAAAATCCAGTCAGGATGCTTCTGATAAAGAACGGAATCCTTATTGACCATTTCCGGCTCAAACCATAAGCCGAATTTCATCCCCAGGTTTTCGATTTTTTCTGCCAGTCCGGTAATGCCTTCCGGAAGCAGGTCTGTATTAGCCACCCAGTCTCCAAGACCAGCCCGGTCGTTTCTTCTGTTTCCGAACCAGCCATCGTCTAAAACAAAAAGTTCTGCACCGCTTTCTTTCGCTTTTTTTGCAAGAGCTAAAAGCTTTTCTTCTGTAAAATCAAAATAGGTTGCTTCCCAGTTATTAAAAAGGATGGGTCGTTCCCTGTCACGCCAGTATCCTCTGGCAAGCCTTTTTTGGTACAGGCGGTGGAAGGTCTGGCTTAAGGAGTTAAGCCCCTGGTCTGTGTACACCACAACCGCCTCGGGCGTCTGAAAATCCTCTGTAGGCGCAAGCTTCCAGTCGAACCATTCCGGATGGATGCCAAGGAGAACTCTTGTGGTATCCTGGTTGTCCACTTCCGCCTGTGCAAGAAAATTACCGCTGTAGACAAGGCTGAAGCCAAGGACCTCCCCCTGAAATTCATCCGCTTCCGGCCGTTTCAGGATAAAAAACGGGTTGTGTTCATGGGAAGAGTGTCCGCGCATACTTCCCACAGACTGTATACCGGGGGTCAGTCTTCGCTGGAAGGGATGACGCTCCCTTGCCCAGGCGCCGGAAAACTGGATCCAGTCATAACGGCAGTCAGGCAGATCCAGGCAAAGGCTCATGGCTTTTAAAAGATGTACGGTTTTCTCTCCCTGATTGGTAAAGCGTGCGCTTCGGGCAAGAATACCGCCATGGGCAAAAATCGTATAAAAAAGTTCCAGCTGTATACCTGTAACCTTGTCCGTAAGAAAGAGGGTCAAAGTTTCCGCCTCATCCGCTTTTTCTGTGTATGTAGCGGGCAGACCTTTAAGTTTCGGTTTACCTGGCTGGATACAATGGGACTGATAGCAAAAATCTACGATCCGGCTTCCGTTTTCCTGAAGGATCTCCACTGCCGGAAAACGGTAATCTGTGGAGCCGTATACTCCATATTCCATTTTTATATGTTCCAGTGATAATGTTCTTTCCTCTTCATATACATAAGAAGTCATAGAACGCGGCACCATCTCCAGAAGATAAGAATAATCCTCCTTTGGATGGATTCTTTTCCCGAAATAAAACTGCCCCATATTCCCATTGGGGAGAATGGTCATAATATAACTGATCTCTTCGTTAAAAAGATGAAATGTCCTGCTTTTTTCCTGAAAAACGATACTCATTGCATTTGTCTCCTTTTCTGCTGTAGGGTTATCTAACAGTATAGACGCAAACCTGAAAAATGCCAGAAGCAGATGTTGGGGAAAACAGTCAAAATGTTGTCTTTTCTTTGCCGCCTTTTTTCCTTCGCCGGATGTTGTCCAGCTCTTTTTTGCGATATTGGGATGGAGTGAGTCCGTTTTTTCCTTTAAAAGCTTTGGAAAATACCAGAGGATCCTGGTAGCCGCAGGAAAAGGCCACGCTTTCCACAGAAAAGTCGGTGATGACCAGAAGTTCTGCGGCACGGGTCAGACGGTAATTGGCAAGATATTCTTTTGGGGACATTTTAAGTTCGTTTCGGAACAAGGTGTACAGATAGCTTCTGTTCACACATACATAGTCCGCGATATCAGTGATCCGGATGGGATTGCAG
>DWYZ01000316.1 GCA_019118425.1 Candidatus Blautia faecavium
GTGGTAACTCAACAATACAACATATATTCAAAAACTGCTACTTTTTTTTGAAAAAGTGGTGGAAAAACGTACCTGGGGCTAGCCGCCGCGCTAGCGGCTTGGTACAATAATAGAAAGAATGGGTGATGAAATTATCGTTAAACAGTTCTCAATAACACCTTGACTATAGTCTGGATTAGAGTGATTACTACTATAAAAAGGGAGTGATCACTTATGACGGAAAGTCAAAAAAAACTGGTTGAAACAATGCGTTTTCTCGGATATGGTTACCGCAGCATTGCAAATAGGTTAGGCCTAAAAAGAGATACGGTTAGGAACTACTGTAAATCAAAAGGATTAGACGGAAGAGCGGATGAATTTGTAGAAGCTCCAAAACCAGATATTAGCGTTTGTGTATGCTGCGGGGTACCATTGGTAAATGCGCCAAAAGGAAGAAGGAAGAAATACTGTTCTCCCCAGTGCAAGAAAATGTGGGAAGCTATGCATCCAAGGAAAAATTATACGCACCAATGTATAAGGTGTGGGAAAGGCTTTAATAGCGCATCAAAAACACAGAAATATTGTTCGCATGATTGTTATATTAAGGATCGTTTTTATAGAGAAGAACAAATGGAATATGTAATAGAAAAGCTAAAAAAGGGTGAAAGGGTTGAGAATACACCGCAGTGGATCAAAGATTTGCTGGTATGAAATATCAAGATCGCCCTATTTTTTATGCCTATTTTTCGGCTGTAAGGCTCAGATTGCACCCCTCCGGTATTGCGAGGGGTGCAATTTTAAAGATGGCGTGTGGCAATTTAAAGGTAGGTTAATTGCCAAAATGTACAAATAAGACATGCTGTAGACCCCTTAATTTCCTATTTTATGGTTCCACAAGTCTGTCGGGAGTGCTGTTTTTAGACGAAATGCCGGAATTTTCCAGAAGAAGCCTGGAAATTCTACGCCAGCCTCTTGAGGATAAGGTGATCCGTATTGCCAGGACCACAGGCACCTATGAGTTCCCGGCGAACTTTATGCTTTGCGCAGCTATGAATCCCTGCCCCTGCGGCTTTTATCCGGATATGAACCAGTGCCGCTGCACGGCGGGGGAGGTGGCGCATTATCTGGGGAAAATAAGCCAGCCCCTTTTGGATCGGATCGATCTTTGCGCGGAAGCAGCTCCTGTGGATTTTTCTCAGATCAGCAGTAAAAAAACGGGGGAAAGCTCCTGTGATATCCGAAAAAGAGTGGAAACAGTCCGGGAAATCCAGAAACTTCGCTTTTCCGGCGAATCTATCCGTTTCAATGGGGAGATGGGGAAAAATCATATAGATAAATACTGCTATGTGAGCGAAAGCGCCCAAAAGCTTTTGGAAAGGGCATTTAAGAAGATACGCTTCAGTGCCAGATCCTATCACAGGATTCTTAAAGTGGCGCGCACTATTGCCGATATGGACGGTTCAGAAAAAATAGAAAGCCGTCACGCAGGAGAAGCCATATCCTACAGGGCTTTTGATAAAAAATATTGGAGTTGACCTGGTGTACTGTCAACCTGGGAAGCCTTGCAGCGCACTGGTAAAAACATTTTCAGGGAAATGGACGCTTGCCCTGCGGGTATTGCGGATATCTGCTTAAATGCAGATCATATTCGTGTGCCGCCGGCCTGGAACAAGTAGTCAGGAATATAAGGAATAAAAAAGGATGATAGGAGATATTTTATATGGAAGAGAACTATAAAGAAGAAATTATTTGTATTGACAAAAGCAGCGCGGTCTATCCCAGACGATTGAAGGAATGCGGGGATATGCCGGAAAAAATCTATGTAAAGGGCCGGCTTCCCGATGACGATAAGCCTTCCATCGCCATAGTGGGCGCCAGGATGTGCAGCTCCTATGGCAGGATGCAGAGCTTTCGCTATGGGAAAGTTTTAAGTCAGGCGGGGGTACAGGTTATAAGCGGAATGGCCTATGGAATTGATGCGGAGGCACATCTGGGGGCTTTGGAAGGGGAAGAGCCTACCTACGCAGTGCTGGGATGCGGGGCGGATATCTGCTATCCTGCCCGGAATAAAAGGCTGTACAGCCGGATTTTACGGAAAGGAGGGGGAATGGTAAGTGAATATCCGCCGGGCACTCCTGTAAAAAGCTATCATTTTCCAGCCAGAAACCGGATCATCAGCGCGTTGGCGGACGTAGTCCTGGTGATGGAGGCTAGGGAAAAAAGCGGCTCCCTTATAACGGCGCAGTATGCCATAGAACAAGGGAAAAGTGTGTATGCACTTCCTGGAGCCGTACAGGAGGAATTAAGCCTAGGCTGCCATAAGCTGATCTACGATGGAGCGGGGATCGCCTACGCTCCGGAAGTACTTTTAGACGAGTGGGGAATCATTTCTGAAAGAGTGAAAAAAAAGGAAAAAAGAAACTTAGTACTTGCAAGTGATTTGAATTTGGTGTATAGTTGTCTCGATTTACGACCAAAAAATTTAGATTATTTTATCAGCGAGACGGGCTTTTCTCCGGAGAAGATCAGTAATCTGCTCATGGAACTGGAGCTTTTAGGACTTGCCAGGGAAACAGGCAGGCATTACTATGTTAAAGGAGAAGAGACATGCGATTAACTCGCTGCCGGACATTAATCTTTAACTAGGAGAGGTAATATGGCAAAATATCTGGTGATCGTTGAGTCACCTGCAAAAGTAAAGACAATAAAAAAATTTCTGGGGAGCAATTACGATGTGGAGGCGTCTAACGGACATGTCCGGGATTTCCCCAAGAGCCAGTTCGGCATTGATGTAGAAAATGATTTTGAACCGAAATATATTACTATACGGGGAAAGGGAGAATTGCTAGCCAAGCTTAGAAAAGCTGCAAAAAAGGCGGATAAGATCTATCTGGCAACGGACCCCGACCGCGAAGGAGAGGCGATTTCCTGGCATTTGATGCAGGCGCTGAAGGAAGAACCGAAAAAAATGCACAGGATCACTTTTAATGAGATTACTAAGACTGCGGTAAAAGCATCCATCAAGCAGGCGAGAGATATCAACATGGATCTGGTGGACGCGCAGCAGGCCAGACGTATGCTGGACCGTATGGTGGGATACACCATCAGCCCTCTTTTGTGGGTAAAGGTAAAAAGAGGATTAAGCGCAGGACGGGTACAGTCAGCGGCGCTGCGTATCATCTGCGACAGAGAAGATGAGATCAATTCCTTTATCCCGGAAGAGTATTGGAGTCTTGACGGCAGCTTTAAAGTACAGGGAGAACGGAAACCACTTGCAGCGAAATTTTACGGGACAGATAAAAAGCTGCCTATTCATAACAAAGCGGAAATGGACGAAATCCTTAGAAAGCTTGGGGACGCGGAATATGAGGTCGATGAGGTAAAAAAAGGAGAGAGGATAAAGAATCCGCCTCTTCCTTTTACCACCAGTACCCTTCAGCAGGAAGCTGCCAAGACCTTAAATTTTTCCACTCAAAAGACTATGCGTCTTGCCCAGCAGTTGTATGAAGGCATAGACATAAAAGGAAACGGGACAGTTGGTGTGATCACCTATCTGCGTACCGATTCTACCCGTATCTCCGAGGAGGCGGACCAGGCCGCAAGAGCCTACATCCAGGAGAAGTACGGAGAAGCTTACGTTTCAAAAACAGAAAAAACTATGAAAAAGGATCCGAAGATCCAGGATGCCCATGAGGCGATCCGCCCCACTGATATTAACCGTATCCCGGCTGTACTTAAGGAATCTCTGTCCAGGGACCAGTTCCGGCTGTACCAGCTGATCTGGAAACGTTTTGCGGCTAGCCGGATGTCCGCAGCAAGGTATGAGACTACCTCTGTTAAGATCTGCGCAGGAGAATATACATTTACTGTGGCTGCGTCTAAAGTGGCTTTCGATGGATTTATGTCTGTTTATACACAGGAGGAAGACAATAAAAAAGACAATGTGCTCAGCCAGAGCCTGGAAAAAGGCATGAAGCTTTCCCTTTTGGAGCTTAAGCCGGAGCAGCATTTCACCCAGCCGCCGGCTCATTACACAGAGGCGTCCCTGGTAAAGGCCCTGGAGGAAAAAGGCATCGGACGTCCCAGCACCTACGCGCCTACCATTACGACGATCATCAGCCGCCGCTATGTGGCAAAAGAACAGAAGAATCTGTATGTCACAGAACTTGGCGAGGTGGTGAACAATATTATGAAGACTGCTTTTCCAAGTATCGTGGACGTGAATTTTACCGCTATGATGGAAGGGCTTTTAGACTGTGTGGAGGCGGGCACAGTCCAGTGGAAAACGGTTGTCCGCAATTTTTATCCGGATCTGAAAAGAGATGTGGACGCGGCGGAGAAAGAACTGGAGAAGGTGGATATCCAGGACGAAGTGACAGATGTGATCTGCGAATCCTGCGGAAGAAACATGGTGATCAAATATGGACCCCATGGAAGATTCCTCGCATGTCCGGGATTTCCGGAGTGCAGGAATACCAAGCCTTACTACGAAAAGATCGGTGTGCCTTGTCCTAAGTGCGGCAAAGACGTAGTCCTGAAAAAGACCCAAAAGGGCAGGAAATATTACGGCTGTGAAAATAACCCGGAATGTGATTTCATGTCCTGGCAGAAACCATCGGCAAAAAAATGTCCTGTATGCGGAAGCTATATGGTAGAAAAAGGAAGCAAGCTTGTATGCAGTCAGGAAACTTGCGGCTACGTGGAAGCAAAACCTAAAGAAGAATAGATGATACATGTCACATCCGAACCGAGCACTTGCTGCGCGGTATGAACCGATACGATTCGACGAGTAGACAGAATTATTTCAAAATACAGGCGGAATGTATTGGACATTTTGCCTGTATTTTATCTATACGAAAGTTTCTAAAATATTTCAGGCAAAATGGAAGCTGCCTGCTCCATTTGTCTTATATAACCTTCAATATTTTCAGAAAAACCAAGTTAAATGGAAAAATAGTAAAAATCACTTGTAATTTTTACGTAAAAAGTGTAGTATTAAACTAGCAATATCTTATATATCAAAGACAAAGGCGAAAGGAGGACAAAATGAGCGTTCAGTTGCTAGACAAAACAAGAAAAATTAACAAGCTTTTGCACAACAGCAATTCCAGCAAGGTAATATTCAATGATATCTGTCAAGTATTAATGGAAACTTTAAGTTCTAATATTTTGGTACTTAGTAAAAAGGGGAAAGTATTGGGCGTAAGCCTGTGCCCTGGGGTGGAAGAAATCACCGAGCTGATCGAGGATAAGGTAGGCGGTTATGTAGACGCTTTGTTAAATGAGAGATTTCTTGGAGTATTGTCTACGAAAGAAAACGTCAACCTTCAGACATTGGGATTTGAACATGTATCCAGCGGTTACCAGGGGATCATTAATCCTATCGATATTGCCGGCGAACGGCTGGGGACGGTATTTATGTACCGCAGCGAGAAACCATATGACATTGAAGACATCATTGTAAGCGAATATGGCACCACGGTAGTCGGATTGGAAATGATGCGTGCCGTACATGAAGAAAATGCAGAAGAAGACAGAAAGCAGCAGGTAGTGAAATCTGCGTTTAACACCCTGTCTTTCTCTGAACTTGAGGCTATCATCCATATCTTCGATGAATTAGACGGAGAAGAAGGAATTCTGGTAGCAAGCAAGATTGCTGACCGTGTGGGCATCACCAGGTCGGTAATCGTCAATGCTCTGCGCAAGTTCGAAAGCGCAGGAGTCATTGAGTCCCGTTCTTCTGGTATGAAGGGAACCTATATCAAGGTTTTGAATGAGGTTATTTTTGATGAGCTGGAGGAGATCAAGGCTCAGAGAAATAAGAAAGCGTAGACCAGAGAAATCACCAGTCTTGAAAAACATTCCGACAGGAATAAAGGACTGTTTTTAAGAATTAAAAACCCAGAGAGTTTTGTATGTCAGGCTGTCTTCTGCTAAAGCAACTGCAGAAGGCAGCTTTTTTCGCAGAATTTTATGAGGGATATGTTTTTGATAGATGAAATTTAGTTACATGTCATACTTAAACCATACACTTGCTGCGTGGTTACGGGCCAGCATGATTCAAGAGGCAATTTGGCTAAAGAGAAGCAAACTTTAAATGCCAAATTACCCGTTACCGGTCACCATGTGACCAGCAACGAAATTTACAATAAAAATAATAAAGTGAGAAAATAAAAGAAAAAATAAGTATAAACTAAAAAAAAAGAGTAAATATATAAAATAGTGCCATTGCTTAAGGTTGCAGAAATCGTCCGGATTAAATAATATAAGGACAGTGATTAGCACTCAAAGAGAATGAGTGCTAGCAATAAGCAGGTAAAAATAAAGGAGGCAATAGATCATGACATTAGTACCATTAGGCGACAGAGTTGTATTAAAACAGTTAGAAGCAGAGGAAACCACGAAATCCGGAATTGTACTTCCAGGCCAGGCTCAGGAAAAGCCACAGCAGGCGGAAGTGATTGCAGTGGGACCAGGCGGAACCGTAGACGGAAAAGAAGTAAAAATGGAAGTTTCCGTTGGTGATAAGGTAATCTACTCTAAATATGCAGGTACAGAAGTAAAGATGGATGACACAGAATACATCATCGTAAGACAGAGCGACATCCTGGCTGTTGTGAAATAACATCTGAGAAAGCAAAAATATATTAAAAATATCCTTATACATTTTATCATTTAGGAGGACTGAAAGATCATGGCAAAAGAAATTAAATTTGGAGCAGAAGCAAGAGCTGCTTTAGAGAGCGGCGTAAACCAGCTTGCAGATACAGTAAGAGTAACCTTAGGACCGAAAGGAAGAAACGTTGTGCTTGACAAAGCATACGGCGCTCCTCTCATTACAAACGACGGTGTCACCATCGCAAAAGAGATCGAACTGGCAGACGGATTTGAAAACATGGGCGCTCAGCTTATTAAAGAAGTAGCATCCAAGACAAACGATGTAGCTGGTGACGGCACCACCACAGCAACTGTTCTTGCGCAGGCTATGGTACATGAAGGAATGAGAAACCTGGCGGCAGGCGCAAATCCTATCATCTTAAGAAAAGGTATGAAGAAAGCAACCGATAAAGCTGTAGAAGCCATCGCAAACATGAGCCGTAAAGTAAGCGGCAAAAAGCAGATCGCAAACGTAGCTGCTATTTCCGCAAGCGATGAAACCGTAGGACAGCTGGTTGCAGACGCTATGGAAAAAGTTTCCAACGATGGTGTTATCACAGTAGAAGAGTCCAAGACTATGCATACAGAGCTTGATCTGGTAGAAGGTATGCAGTTTGACCGCGGCTATATTTCTGCATATATGTCAACAGATATGGAAAAGATGGAAGCAAATCTGGAAGATCCGTATATCCTGATCACAGATAAGAAGATCAGCAATATTCAGGAAATCCTTCCGCTTCTGGAGCAGATCGTACAGGCAGGCGCTAAGCTTCTTATCATTGCAGAAGATGTAGAAGGCGAAGCTCTTACCACATTGATCGTTAATAAATTAAGAGGAACCTTCCAGGTAGTAGCTGTAAAAGCTCCTGGATACGGCGACAGAAGAAAAGAAATGCTTCAGGATATCGCAATTCTGACAGGCGGCCAGGTAATTTCCGAAGAACTGGGCCTGGATCTGAAAGAAACTACAATGAATCAGCTTGGCCGTGCGAAATCCGTAAAAGTTTCCAAAGAGAATACCGTTATTGTAGACGGCTGCGGAAATAAGGATGACATCGCTAACCGTATCGCGCAGATCCGCGGACAGATCGAAGAGACAAAATCTGACTTTGACAGAGAAAAACTTCAGGAAAGACTTGCAAAACTGGCAGGCGGTGTTGCAGTGATCCGCGTAGGCGCAGCTACAGAGACAGAAATGAAAGAAGCTAAGCTTCGTCTGGAAGATGCTCTGGCAGCTACAAGAGCAGCAGTGGAGGAAGGCATTATCGCAGGCGGCGGTTCTGCATATATCCATGCATCTAAGGAAGTGGCAAAACTGGCTGAGACTCTTGAGGGAGACGAGAAGACAGGCGCTAACATTATCCTGAAAGCATTGGAAGCTCCTCTGTTCCACATTGCGGCAAATGCAGGACTGGAAGGCTCAGTTATCATTAATAAGGTTAAGGAATCTGAGGTGGGCGTTGGATTTGACGTATTAAATGAAAAATATGTAGATATGGTAGGCGAAGGTATCCTTGACCCGGCTAAGGTGACAAGAAGCGCGCTGCAGAATGCTACAAGTGTAGCTTCCACCTTACTGACCACAGAGTCCGTAGTGGCAAACATTAAAGAAGAAACTCCTGCAGCTGCAGGTGCTAACCCTGGAATGGGCATGATGTAATAAAACATAGAATGTTTAAAAATTAACAGGACCGGCGTCATAGACGCTGGTCCTGTTTTGTGTTATACTATATGACAACATAAAAAATGAACAAAAAGAAATGCAAGGAGAGAGTATCATGAGTGATTTGTATTCAGAATTACTGGTGAAAAAAGACCGGACAGCGAAAGACGTTATTATCAAATATGGACTGATCACGCTGACTGTGCTGTTTGCCATTGCGGGGCTTTTCATTTTCCCTATTTTATTGGTGGTTGCCGTGGGGCTTGGCATTGCATGTTATTTCATCCTTCCGAAAACAGATGTGGAATATGAATATTTGTTCGTAAACGGAGACATGGATATTGACATGGTAATGGCGAAATCTAAGAGAAAAAGAGTAAAAAGCCTGAAAATTTCAGAGGCGGATCTGGTCGCACCGGTGAATTCCCATCGGATGGATTACTATAATGGAAATCAGAGAATGAAAGTTTTAGATTATTCTTCCGGAAATCCAGAGCATAAACGCTTTGCAGTGATCACGAAAGACGGCGGGGAAACCTGTAAGATCATTATCGAGCCGGATGAACCGCTGGCCCAGGCGATTAGAAATTCTGCCCCAAGTAAGGTATTTTTAGATTGACATAAGTTCAGGCTTTTGATACACTAATATGACATCGAGCGTTACTGGTCACAAATTGACCAGTAACGGGAAATTCAACTAAATACATAAAGACAAGGGAGGAAATGCAATGGGTACTATCATTGGTGAAGGGATTACATTTGATGACGTTCTTTTGGTTCCGGCGTATTCTAATGTAATTCCAAATCAGGTAGATGTCACGACTTATTTAACTAAGAAGGTGAAATTGAACATTCCCATGATGAGCGCAGGCATGGACACGGTTACAGAGCACCGCATGGCGATCGCTATGGCGAGACAGGGCGGGATCGGTATCATCCATAAGAATATGTCCATTGAAGCGCAGGCGGATGAGGTGGATAAGGTAAAACGTTCAGAGAACGGAGTTATCACAGATCCATTTTATTTATCCGCAGAGCATACCTTGAAGGATGCCAATGACCTGATGGCGAAATACCGTATTTCCGGTGTCCCCATCACAGAGGGAAAAAAGCTTGTAGGTATCATTACCAACCGAGATCTTAAATTTGAGACAGATTTCGATAAAAAGATCAAGGAATGTATGACTTCCGAGGGATTGATCACAGCGAAAGAAGGGATCACCCTGGAAGAGGCCAAGAAGATCCTGGCGAAATCAAGAAAAGAAAAATTACCCATTGTAGATGACGACTTTAATTTAAAAGGCCTGATCACCATTAAAGATATCGAAAAACAGATCAAATACCCCCTGGCAGCGAAAGATTCTCAGGGCCGCCTGCTCTGCGGCGCGGCAGTAGGGATCACTTCGAATGTACTGGCCCGTGTGGATGCGTTGGTGGAAGCCAATGTGGATGTGGTCGTTATCGATTCTGCTCACGGCCATTCAGAGAATATTTTAAGGACCGTGCGTCAGATCAAGGAAGCGTATCCGGAACTTCAGGTAATTGCCGGAAATGTAGCTACAGGAGCGGCTACGAAGGCGCTGATCGATGCAGGCGTAGACGCGGTAAAGGTAGGTATCGGACCTGGATCCATCTGTACCACCCGTGTAGTAGCCGGTATCGGTGTACCGCAGATCACAGCGGTTATGGACTGCTATGAGGTGGCAAACCGTTTTGGTATCCCCATCATTGCAGACGGAGGAATTAAGTACTCCGGAGATATCACTAAGGCGATCGCGGCAGGCGCGAATGTCTGCATGATGGGCAGCATCTTCGCCGGATGTGATGAAAGCCCGGGAACCTTCGAACTGTACCAGGGAAGAAAATATAAGGTTTACCGCGGAATGGGTTCTATTGCGGCCATGGAAAACGGCAGCAAGGACCGCTATTTCCAGGAAGATGCCAAGAAACTGGTACCGGAAGGTGTAGAGGGGCGTGTAGCATATAAAGGACATGTGGAAGATACCGTGTTCCAGCTTATGGGAGGACTTCGTTCCGGTATGGGATACTGCGGAACGCCTACCATAGAAGACCTGAAGAAGAATGGCAAATTTATTAAGATCACGGCAGCGTCCTTAAAGGAATCCCATCCTCATGATATTCATATCACCAAGGAAGCGCCGAACTACAGCGTAGATGAGTAATACAAAAAACAATAAAAAGAAAAAATCACCAAGACCTGCCAATAAGGGCAGGTCTTCTGCAATAAAAAAGACAAAAAAGCAAAAAATGCAGCGGAACAACAGAATCATCCTTGCGGCCTGTATCGTGACCGTATTTGTTCTGATCTTTATTTCCATGGCAGCATTAAAATACGTGCAGGAAAAAGAAGCCATGGAAAAAGCCGTTATCATGGAAAATAACAGCGGTCCCACCCAGTGGCAGAAAGAAGGAGCTCCTTACATAGATGTGCAGCTTTTAACTCCAAATGAGTATTCACGGCCTCAGATAGCCATGAATGAGGTGAAGTACATTGCCATTCACTATACGGCAAATCCAGGCGCCACTGCCATGGATAACCGAAATTATTTCGAAAACCTTGCGTCCACTCATGAGACGAAGGTGAGCAGCCATTTTGTGGTGGGGCTGGAGGGAGAAGTGGTGCAGTGTATTCCCACGGCAGAGATTTCCTATGCCACTAATGAAAGAAATGTAGATACGATCTCTATAGAGTGCTGCCACATGGACGAAACGGGAGTGTTTGAACAGGCCACCTACGATTCTGTGGTGAAGCTTGCTGCATGGCTGTGTACCAGATTCAATCTGACGGAAGAGAATGTGATCCGGCACTATGACGTCACTGGAAAAAACTGTCCTAAGTATTATGTGGAACATTCTGATGCATGGGACCAGATGAAGGCAGACATTGCCGCGCAGATCCAGGAGGATCGTATTTTGCAGGAAAATTTATAGAAAATATTTTTTCACCCTTGAAAAATGGAGAGAAGTATTGTAGTATGAACGTAGTAGCTGCATGACTGGCGGAAGTAGGAGTACCTACAGGGAGTGCAGCAAGTGTGTACTCTGTTTTGTTACATGTCACACCCGAAACACGCGCTTGCTGCGTGGTTACGGGCCAGTAACCCTGCTTTTCTTACCTGTTTCAGGAAGAAAAACAGACGGATCAGGTACACCGGTAAGATGCCGACCGCCTGGGCAGCCTGGAGAACAGGCTTCCCAGGCTTTTTTTGTTCCTAAAAGAGAAAAGGAGGCAGATTCATGGAAATGTTGTCATTGGAAAAAGAATTAAAGGAAAATTCCTATCCGGGCAGAGGGATCATTATCGGGAGAACTCCGGACGGAAAGAAAGCTGCTGCAGCTTATTTTATTATGGGAAGAAGTGAGAACAGCAGGAACCGTATTTTTGTAGAAGACGGACAGGGCATCCGTACCCAGGCTTTCGACCCGTCTAAGCTGACCGACCCAAGCCTGATTATTTATGCTCCGGTGAGAGTGCTGGGAAATAAGACGATCGTAACGAACGGAGACCAGACAGATACTATTTATGAAGGGATGGATAAACAGCTTACTTTTGAGCAGTCCTTAAGGAGCAGGGAATTCGAACCGGACGCACCTAATTATACACCTCGTATTTCCGGTATCATGCACATTGAAAATGGAAAATACAGCTATGCTATGTCTATCTTAAAGAGCAGCAATGGAAGTCCGGACGCATGCTGCCGATTTACCTTTGCTTATGAGAACGCTCCGGCTGGGGAAGGACATTTTATCCATACTTATAAGGGAGACGGAAATCCTCTGCCAAGTTTCGAAGGCGAACCTAAGCTGGTGTCCATTCCTGACGATATGGAAGAGTTTACGAATATGCTATGGAACAGCCTGAACGAGGAGAATAAGGTATCTTTGTTTGTCAGATATATTGATATCGAAACCGGAACTTACGAGACGAAGATCGTGAATAAAAATCAGTAAGGAACGGAAGAAATTAGAATTGATAAAAAAACGGAGGAATCTAACGTGAAAGAACTGGAATTAAAATATGGATGTAACCCGAACCAGAAGCCTTCTAAAATATATCTTGCGGACGGAGGAGAGCTGCCTATCCAGGTATTATGCGGAAAACCAGGATATATCAACTTTCTTGACGCTTTTAACGGCTGGCAGCTGGTAAGAGATTTAAAGAAAGCTACCGGACTTCCCGCAGCTACTTCCTTTAAGCATGTTTCCCCGGCCGGAGCGTCTGTGGGACTTCCTCTTACAGAAACCCTGGCAAAGATCTACTGGGTGGATGACATGGACTGGAAAAATTTTTCACCTCTTGCCTGTGCTTACGCCAGAGCCAGAGGAGCGGATCGTATGTCTTCCTTTGGAGATTTTATTTCTCTCTCCGATGTATGTGACAAGGATACAGCCCTTCTGATCAAGAGGGAGGTATCAGACGGTGTGATCGCTCCGGGATATACTGAGGAAGCTCTGGAAATCTTAAAGCAGAAGAAAAAAGGAAACTACAATGTGATCCAGATCGATCCGGACTATGTACCTGCGCCTCTGGAGCATAAAGAAGTGTTCGGAATCACCTTTGAACAGGGACGCCAGGAGCTTTTGATTGACGATGAACTGATCTCCAATATTGTGACGGAAAATAAGGAATTGACAGATGAGGCAAAGAGAGACCTTAAGATTTCTCTTATTGTTCTTAAATATACCCAGTCGAATTCTGTGTGCTTCGTAAAGGACGGCCAGGCCATAGGCGTAGGCGCAGGCCAGCAGTCCCGCGTACACTGCACCAGGCTGGCGGGCCAGAAGGCGGACAACTGGTTTTTGCGTCAGTGCCCGAAGGTGATGAACCTGCCGTTTAAGGATACAATCTCACGTGCAGAGAGAGACAATGCCATTGACGTGTACATTGGCGAGGAGTACATGGATGTGCTGGCTGACGGAGCCTGGGAAAACATCTTTACCGAGAAGCCGGAGGTGTTTACCCGGGAAGAGAAGCGCGCATGGGTGGATCAGCTTACGGATGTTACCTTGGGATCCGACGCGTTTTTCCCATTCAGCGACAATATTGAGCGGGCACATAAGAGCGGCGTGAAGTATGTGGCGGAACCAGGCGGCTCTGTGAGGGACGACGCGGTGATCGAGACCTGCAATAAATATGGAATGGTGATGGCGTTTACGGGAATCCGGCTGTTCCATCATTGATGAGGATGGCTTTGAAAAAGAGTAGGTGAGAGAGGGCGTCCCTTGGGGTTCTGGAAACGGAACCGCAGGGGGCGCTTTAATGCAATGTCAAGCTTAGAAACATGGGTAATCACTTGCCTAAATTATC
>DWYZ01000317.1 GCA_019118425.1 Candidatus Blautia faecavium
CCTCTTCCAATCCGTTTATATAAACATCCAGATTCTCTTTTTGAACTAGAAACTTGTCATCCAGCCAGGGCAGTATTTCACGGAGGAACACTGGTACATGAGACCTTTGGATAAAGGCCTGGTTTCCTGGAAGAGTCTCCATAGATGCTATAAATTTCTCCGTCTGTCCTAAAACCTTTTTCGGTACAAAGGAAACCTTTCGGTCCTTAAAATAAATATAACACTCTTTACTTTCCACCTTAAACATACTTCCCAGACGTATCTCTATTCCATCTCGAAGTCCTTTCAGAAAAAGCAACCGCTTTGGCATTTCATCAGATATCTGCCACAGCTTTTCCCTCTCTTCGTTGATCCAGCCATAAAACTCCTTTTTCTCTAAAAGCCTCAGCAATTCCTCCAGCTCATCTCCTGTAAGAGGAAGCTCCCGCAGCTTAGGATAACTTCCTGTATAATCGCGTCCGGTAAAAGCCTTCTGGATATATTTTTTTCCGTTATTCGCTTCCCAATTCAGGATAAAACCAGCAAGCTTTTTCCCCTCTTCTGTAAAAGCCTCCGGCATATGGAGAAATTGCAGCTGCTTTCCATAAGTTCCTGTTCTTCCTTCTTTCACGCACCAGACAAATTCAAAAATATCTTTCAGTACATACAGCCTTTCCACGCCAATACGGAACTCTACGCTTATACTGTTTCCCATGCACTTAACCAAAGGTTCCAGGCGGACTTTCCCAAAGAGCTTTGGCGCCATAAAAGGAGAAATCCTCCGAATGTGCTGATCCTTCATAAATTTTTCTAAAGGCGCGCTTGTCCTTCTTTCTGAGATATCTCCCTTTGGCAGCTCCCAAAATGCCAAAGAGTCTTCTAAGCTCCTGCCTTCTTTTTTCCGGTCTAAAAGCCGTTGTGCCAGAGGCCTTTTCTCCTCTTTTGCCCTCTCATGAGGTATTGTTTTTTCTGAATGGAGCAAAGTATTGTTTCTTCCCCCAATGGGTGCTCCTTTTTTAGCTCCAAACCCAATCGCATAATCTGCAAGCGCCTTTTTTCTGGTACAATAATCCACATATTTCAGCAGAACGGATACGCAGTGCTTACATAAGCCTGTATAGGTGTGAAAAGCCGGACATTCACAATAAATACTGTCAAGGAAATCTTTTTCCTTGTCATATTTCAGCTTGACGCGGTAACATTTGCTTCCGCTGCCTTTTACCGTTGCCTTCACCAACGCTTCTTTTTCTGTATTTTCCACCTGAAACTCCAGGAGCTTGTCTTCATTTCGGTAGATTTCCAATCCTCTTGTATAAGAGGCGGAATTACACAAACTGCGAATAGATGCTCTTGTTATCATAGAATGTCACTCCAATCCTTCCGCTTCCTTCATATGCAAGGCGTAGGAATCCACGCTGTTTTATGTATGCTGTGTCAATTCGTAATAAAAAATATACTGCTGCATGATTCCCTGCATCCCTTTGTACCTTCTGTTTGGAAACCCTCTTTTATAATGGGCGTCAAGGGCCTGCCGTATGTGGGTATCTATAGGAAAGGCTTCCATCTTATGAAGGCCGAAAAGGCAGATACAGTCCGCTACCTTTTCTCCCACGCCGTACAGTTTTAACAATTCTTCCTTTGCCTTTTTATAACTCATTTCACCTAGTTTTTCCAGCTGGATTTCTCCGGAAAGTACACTTTTTGCAGTTCCTTTTACATATTTTGCCCGGTATCCCAGATTACATTTTAAAAGCGCTTCCTCTTCCGCAAAAGCGAGAGTTTCCGGAGCAGGAAAAGCATAATATTCCTCGCCAGTCTTGGTTATTTTTTTCTCGCCATATTCCCGGGAAATATTCTCAATACAGCGCCGTATCCGCACAATATTATTTTGCTGGGAGATCAAAAAACTAATAAGCATTTCCCATACATCCTGTCTTAAAATTCGGATCCCGCTGCCATGGGCGGCGGCAGCTGTGAGATATTTGTCGTTGGTATTGATTGCCTGTATATATTTACCGTAGTCTTGATCCAGGTCAAAATAATTTTTCCAGAACGTTTCAAATTCTTCCTCAGTACAGTCAAAGCAAACAGAGTTTCCGGTCTGGGACAATTCCAGGTATCGGTCTTTGGCTATTATGGAGAAATGGTTTGGGGAGGTTTCCTTCATGCGGAAACACTGGCCGGAGTTGGTGATTTGGTGGAGGTTGAGGTGGGGGAGGGGTTTTGTAAGCATAAAATTCCTTTCTCCTTTTAGGGGGGGAGGTTGAAAAGGGACGCCAATCAGACTGGTGTTTCAAATGGGATGGGACGAGTTGCGGCCGGGAGGTTGTCCTGCGGATCTGGGTTTGCTGATTATCGGTTGTCTCTTATAACTTGCTGCGCTCAGATAGAGATTCTGCGGCTGAAGCGCGCATATGAAATCCTCCAATACTCGCAAGCCGGCCCGACCCTCTCACCAGTCTGATTGGCTGGCGTTTCAAATGGAATGGGACGAGTTGCGGGTGGGAAGTTGTCGGGCGGCTCTTAGGAGGTTTTGTTTTGCCAGTTGATGTTTTGGGTGGTGGGTAAAGGATAAGTTAGTAGTTCTTGGCCGGTTAGGTGGGATTCCTGCATGCGGACTGCTTGAATCTGGTTGTTTTCGTAGGTTTTATAGTAATAGGTGCCTTGGTCTGTGTTTATACAGCAGGAGTAGGTGGTGATGTCGCATTTTCCTTCTGGAGTTATGACTGAGCCCTGAACCATGGAGACTCCGTCCAGGATATGGAAGAATTGGGATATGTTAGCGTTTTCTTCCTGGGCGCACTTAGAGTTCCATTTCAGGAAGGCGGCTTTTACGAAGCGGGACGCGGGGGAAGCGTCTCCTGGAAGGCCGATTCCTCCCATTCCCTGACCATAGGGATTCAGGTCAAGCTTCTCTGCAAATCGGTTTATCGGCGGCTGGCTGGATAGGTTCATATAATTGCATAAATAGGACTGATAAAAAGGAAAAGGCGGATTGTTTGTCAAAACTCCCCAGGGATTTTCATATATTTTTACACCCTCTTCTACCGCCTCAAGGACTATACATTCCTCTCTGTCCGCAAGCATCCAGTGAAGAGGAGCACAGGGAAGGTTTGCTGTAAACGGCTGATTGATGATATTGACGTCTGTCAGCATTTCTCTGGCCTCTTTTACTGTGGAACAACGGCCTAATAACCAGGGTATAAGTTCATAAGGAGCCACATTGACTGCTTCTTTTTTCACCTCTTTGTAGCTGGCGTTTCCAGGGAAATTCAGTCCGGCCATACAAAGGCCTTTTTCATTTGCCGCCTCCGCATACAGAGGATAATTTTCCACCACCGTTGCCATGCCGATCATTCCGTAATGGGAGGTGTATTCTGGATTTTCCTTGAATTTTATCCTATAATTTCTTGGTGTGATGACTACCTGTTCTCCAAATCGGTATTCCAGATCCAAATTTCTTCCAAAGTAAAAGTCTCCATTATTAAAAGTTATACATGTACACATATTTACTCCTTCCTGGCAATCAGATTGACCCATATTTGCCCTTCATATTCACTTCTCACATCCCCGGTAAGAAAACACTCAACAACCGAAAAGCCAGTGTTTTCTGCAAGTTTTTTAAGGGAAGTCTCGGTATGGTCTGTAAAATAACGTCCTTCTTTTATCCGCCGGCCTGTCCCGCATTTAAAAGATGCATAAAGAATTCCCTGGCGTCTCAGCGCGTGATGCAGACGTAAAAACACATCGTCCATATCTTCTTCCGCTACATGAAGAAGAGAGGCACAGGCCCATATTCCATGGTATTTTTCCTGTATTTCCAGCTGCTCGAAAGAAAGCTGCATTACTGGTATCCCTGTATATTTTTCTGCCCAGGCGCAGATTTTTCGCGATGCATCGAAAGCCTCCACCTGGTATCCTCTTTTTTGCATATAGAGACTGTCTCTTCCGCTGCCGCAGCCTGCATCTAATACTTGTCCCTGTTTTGGCAGATATCCTAAAAACTTTTCCAGACAGAAACTCATATCTGCACCCACTGTAGAACTACAGTAGGATTCTGCATTCTTCCCGTAATACCTAAGGTTCTCTGCAGATGGGGACATATTTTTTTGTTGCTTTTCTCCCTTATTCTCCATTTTTATCCTCATTTCTGGAATCGGATTCATCCTCTTCTTTCCCGTGCAGCCTGTCCGAAAGCAGCCACTTTATACATGACAGACCAATATTCGCGATACCCGCAGGGCCCACCTCTGCTTCGCTGCCTGCTTTTATAGCCGAATGGCCTCTTTTCCCATCAGCACCAGGTGATGAGTGTACAAGTGTGCCTTGGCGTTCCTCGCGCCGCGGTTTACATGCCGGATCATGAGGGA
This sequence comes from Candidatus Blautia faecavium, assembly GCA_019118425.1. Classification (GTDB taxonomy): domain Bacteria; phylum Bacillota; class Clostridia; order Lachnospirales; family Lachnospiraceae; genus Blautia_A; species Blautia_A faecavium. Next base: position 4,350 of record DWYZ01000317.1, read on the forward strand.
ATAAACTGCTTCAAATAACGCCTCAATCCCTCATCACATACATAAACATAAGTCCCTTCAATCCCTCTCGTCATTAATACAGCATACACATTCTTCAGGTATTCCAGGATATCTTCATTGGAAGTTCCTCTTTTTACAGTATTATCAAAATATAAGTCTTTATTTAGCTTTATCTTTTTTTCCTTTTCATCATAATAGAGTTCTCTTCCAATTACCACCCCGGCGAAATTCAGATCCAGGCCATGAAGAGAGTAAACGCTTCCCATCTCTTCTTTCAGCGTTTCATCATACAGCCAGCCAACAATACAACTGTTCCACTGTATTTCAATTCCCTCTAATACGATATCCGCGGCATTTTTATCTTTTTTACTTTTCCATTCCCAGCCATAACCCGTACACAGACGGCAAAGGCCATATTTCTCTTCTTTCTCTAAAAGCCTGTCCCGCATTTCACGAAAAGAATCAAACAATCTGAATTCATAATTAGAAAAGCTTTTAAAAGAAGAACAGGCTTGTTTTAAAATGCGGTATACATAATCCACATATCCTTTTCCTGCTTTTATACGCATTTGCTCATCAAGGACGATAGGGCGGAATCTTCCAAAGGTGTAGTTTAATCTGTCCTTTGTATATTCTGTATCAATACTTGTGGGGCTTACTCTCTGCTTGGGATCGTAAAACAGGATCTGATAATCCGACTGTTTTAAGATCCAGTCAAGTTCATCAAAAGAAGTATCCAGACCCAGCCGCTCACAGGTTTTTTTATAATTTCCGGCATAGGTATTCAGGTTATAATTTCTCCTGAGCTTATGGGCCTCATCGCAGATCAGTATATCATAATGTTCCCTTGTCACCTCTGCAGGCGATACGGCATATTTGCCCAGCAGCCCCTTGGTATCCAGGAATACTAAGCGTCCCTTTGCTTTTTTGTTAATTCCGCCCGCGGAAAATATTTATACAATACGGAATTCATAACCTCTCCTGCTGTTTTTGTTTTTACTAAACCCATTTCCCGCAGTTTTGTCCATAGCTTATCAAATTCCAGGTCAAATATCAGCTCTCTGTCATAAAGATATTCCCTGTATCCCTCATTTCCATTTAAAACTTCAAAGGTACAATCCACTTTAAAAAGTGAAATGAGCAGCGATTCAAAATGTACAGCCGGCGAAGCATCAAAGTTTTCTCCGTCAATAATATGTATCCTTTTAAAATTACATTTGATTTTTTCTTTGTCCTTTCCATGCTGATACTCTCGAATATCCACATGGACGGTCTGGCCTATGTATGCCTGCTTTCCATTTTCTAAAATATAAACACAGTTTCCTGGGTTCTCTAAAAGATGACTTTCTGCGGCTTTTAATGTGGTTCCATTTTCGTAGGTGTAGGTTTTTATTGTCAGCATAGGAATTTCCTTTTTTCTTCTTGTTACAAATGATCGGTTTCTATTCAATACTGCTTATTAATTACTATAATACTGCATTGTTTTCTTTATATCCTCTATTGTTCTTATTGCGCAGTATTCGTCCTGGTTTACACATTCTACTCCTTGTATGAGAGGAGAGGCTAAAAAATCCAGTACCTCTTTTATGTCTTCCGGATTGATTTGTAATTTTCTATTGGAAGAACGTATCATCCTATAAATATCTAAGACTTTAAGTGATGATTCTGTATTACAGTCATATAATTCTTCTTCTAAACACTGTATAATCCTTTGCCATAAAAATTTATATTCTTTTTTTGGTTCTTTTTTAGCATCTATTCTGTTCTTTTCTTCATGCTTAACTTCCGCTTTTTCTATGCTGACTCTTTTCTGAAATGACATGTCTTGTCTATACTGCTGAAGAGAACTTTTTCTCATATCCATATCATTATGTGTCATTTCTAAATTATTCTTTTGTCTTAAACCAAAATCCTCGTCTTTCTGCTTATAAGGTATACCTATTTTATTTAAAAAAATCCTTCCATTTTCTTCTATCTTATATCGTTTGTGGCGATTTACACTTATCATATTCGTATCTCTAAGAATCTGCGCTCTTCTGGATAAATCAGAATCATTTAACTCTATTCCATAGTTTTCACTTGCCAACCGAATCAATTCATCGCCTGTTAAACTTCCATGCTCGCTTAATTCATAAATAAATTCTCCTATATATTC
>DWYZ01000318.1 GCA_019118425.1 Candidatus Blautia faecavium
GTAAAATTATCCATCTTTTTATCCAGGTATTTGTGATTAAAAATGCCGTTCAGGTAGGACAAATCCCTGGTGTCTGCCTTTCCGGCTTTTTTAAAGACCTCCACAAGGGTATCCGTAGCCCTTCCAATGGCAGCCGCTATGTTATTCATTCTAAACATTCCGCCGATCAGACCAACAAGATAAAGTACTACCATGATGCCCAGGAATATAAAATTATACACCAAAACACTCACAGCATCCTGTCCCACATAAATGGTCATGACCACAGCCGCCGCAAATACAGCGATAAACAAAATGCTATTCGTCAACTTTTTTCCCATAATTCGCCTCCTATCAGCCTTTATTCTAAACATTACCGGCTTTTTATCATAATATCATACCCTTTTCCCGAATACAAGAGAAGATATCCCGCTGCATGTTATCCCCGAGCCACACACTTTGCCGCGCGGCTGCGGGCCAGCAGATTTAAGCAGGCAATCGGCTTCGCGATTTTTATTATACTCTCTCTTTTCTTCCCGGCTGTAGCGCTCGTTTTCCTTTTACTGCTATAATGAAATATGTACCTTGGCATATGCACCCGCGCTGAAGCGCAGCTTCTCTATATAAAAAGAGCTGTGCATATCCAGTCATGATGATATGCTCCAGCTCTTCTTTTTTCACACATATACTTTATCTTCCTCCACCAGCCTGGCTTTTTGGTCCTTCACCTCTACCAGATTCACACTGCAGTTAGGAGGAACGCATCCGTGCCAGAAATCTTTTTTATCTGTATAAACGTTACGCAGCAGGGCACGGACAGCGCACCCGTGAGAAGTGATCAAGATAGTTTTATCCTGAAGGTTTGGGTCATGGATCTTCTCTTCCCAGAATTCCCTGGTCCTTTTGCAGATGTCTTCGATGTTTTCTCCATTTCGCGGTCTCTGAAAATGTGCAGGATCTTCGAAAAATATTTCCATCTCCCTGCTGACCACCTTCCCCTGGTCATCCTTAAAGCGGGTTCCTTCCAAATCGCCGAAATCAATCTCCTGTATCCTTGGATCCGGTATCACAGGAACCTTTCTCGCTCCCAGTATGAGTTCCGCCGTCTGTCTCGCCCTCATCAAAGGACTGGTAAAGCACAAATCAAAGGGTACATCCTTTAAAGCTTCGCCAACAGTCCTGGCCAGCCGGACTCCTTCTTCTGCGAGGGGAATGTCTGCGGAGCCCTGGACTTTTTTTAATGCATTCCATTTCGTAACGCCATGCCGCACAATGTATAATTTCATTTTTTCCTCTTTCTGACGCATTTTTCCCACCGGCCACGATGACAGCGTCAATAATGGCAGATGTGGAAAGTGTCCCGTTACTGGTCAACTTGTGACCAATAATGTATTTTTCTTTACCACTATGCCACAGGGGGGGCCTGCCTGTCAAGGAAAAATCACTTATCGTCTGTTTCTTCCTCCTTATCTCTGGCAAGAAGCTCCTTAACGGATTCCCTGGCCTGTCGGAACTGTTTTTCAAAATAAGCGTTGATCTCAGCCCCGTACAAAAGAAGGTTCATGCACACATACAGCCAAAGCATGACCATTAAAACCGCCGCCAGATTCCCATAGGTACGTGTAAAGTTCGATGAAACTTCAAAATAAATAGAAAAGAAATAGGAAAACAAAGACCATGCCACAGCTGTGATCATGGCTCCGGGAAGCTGGCTTTTTATGGTGGCCTTCCTGTTCGGAAGCACCTTGTAAAGTACGGTAAAGATCATCAGCAAAACAAAAAATACAAGGAAGGTCCTTGCGCTGATGATCCTGCCTATCACCCTTCCGAGCCAGGGAATATACCCGGCTGCCGCCGCCTGGATCCGGTTTCCCAACACCAGGGCCAGAAGGCTTACCAGCAAAGCAACCACAAACAAAAGTGTATACAATACCGAATAAATTCTTTTTACCAGCCAGCCGCGGGTTTCATGCACATGGTAAATAGTATTCAATCCGTTGATCAAAGACTGCATTCCTTTTCCAGCGGACCACAGCGCCACAATGCCGGTAATGGGCAAAATAGCAGAGCTCTGTGTAAAAATATCCGCCACGATCCTAAGCACAAAGGCCTGCAGGTTTTCCGGGACAATCCCAATAATAACCTGGCGGATCAGCGTATAGGTAAGGGGCGTATACCGCACCGCAGTAGCCAGAAACAAGACCAGCGGTATAAAAGACATGATTAAAAAATAGGCTGTCTGAGCAGCATACGCGCCTACATGATCTTCTTTTATACGGTTCAGGAACCCTTTGGCCATCTTGACCGCCGAGTTTTCTTTGATCTTTCCCAAAAACATAATAAGCTCCTGTCTTTTCTGCTGCTGTGTATATGTCCGGCTCGCCTGCGGCAGCATTCTTTTTTTGTATCATATCATGGAATGGCACAAGGTGGCAAGCATTCAGGCGAAAAGCTCCTCCGCCCCTAGGATCTCTATATCCTTAAAAAAATAATCTAATATTTCGCGGTAAGTATACCCTTCTTTTGCCATTTCGTTTGCTCCGTTCTGGCTCATCCCTACTCCATGCCCATATCCTCTTCCAGAAAGGCGGACGCATTCTCCAGGATTCAATTCCATAGAAAAATACGCGCTGGGAAGAAGAGTTCCGCCCGGGATCCTTTCCCCCTCCATGGATGTAACAGAATACCCCTCAGGAGAAAAAAATTCACGGACATCATATTCCGAAGAAACCGTAAAACTGGTTTCTTCTGTTATCACAGATAAGCCTATAACTGCGCCGCTCTGACTCTTCTTTGTGATCCGGATGTCTTTTAATTCCGCGCTTTGTCCTGTATAAGATTCTGCCTGTTCCGAAAGTCTGCTCCAGGGTATCTCCGCCTGCCACCGGCTCCATGTCTCCTGGGAATCAAAACTGCAGGCAACGCTTTTCAGATACGATGCGGCTTCCGCTGCTCCCCATACCTCATCTGTGCTTGTAGTTCCAGATGAGGTAGAAAAATAATAGGCTTCTATCAATTCGCCGTTCTGGCAGATTACCTCGCCTTTCGTTTCCGAAACCGCCTTCGTGGTGCTCTCCTGAGGAGAAATATTTCCGTAAACCTGATAATTGACGCTGTCATCCACATCCGCCCCGTATTCCAAAAGCCTTCCCTCTTCCATCTGTTTAAATGCATAGGTTCTAGCACACACTGCCTGGGCCATAAGAGCCTCCTGCTGATAAGAGGAAGGCATTTCGCTGGGAACGACAGCCTTTAGATACTCTTCTACAGGAAGCTCGTTTATTAATATAAGTCCTTCCTCCCTCTTTTCTATTTTCAGGCTGCCGCTATAACAGGGATGCCCTTCTTGTCTTTCAATTGAGACTACTTGTATTCCTTCCTTTTGGGGCGGAAGCACGACCGGCCCTTCTGAAAATTCCGGACTTTCCGGCGTATACGTAACTTCTTCCCCCTGACAGACAACTGTCACAGACGGATGATAATAAGTTGTGTAGCCACTGTCCATAAGCAGCACACGGATCCTGGCTGTTTCACCGTCCGGCTCCGTTTTTGACAGCGTGTCCTCTTCCTTTGGCTTCAAATTATTCTCTTTTTCTGCTTTTTCTTTCGTATTTTCTTCTATAGTACGTATTTCTTCTTGTTTTTGCTTTAAATTTAAGTATGCAGCTTCATTTAAAAGGGCAAGCCACACCAAAAAGAGAGACAACAGGATCCTCTTTCCATAAAAAAATCTGGTTTTCCTCATATAATACTATATGAGAAAAACCAGAAATCATTCTCTTTTTATTTCTTTACATAAAAGCGGTATCCCGTAACAGAATGATACACTTCTCCAGCATCTATAACAGGCGAATGGAAAGCCTCCACATTTACCGCATTCGGCTCCACCTGGGTTTCCAGGCAAAAACCATGGCGTTTCTCGTAAATATGGCCGTTTTTCCCCTTCTCATTCTGGATAAAATTGCCTGCGTAAAACTGAACGCCAGGACAATCTGAAACTACATCCATAGCAATCCCCGTAACGGGAGAATAAGCGCTGGCGATCAGCCGGACGTTACCTTTGGCATAATTATCAGTTACATAATTATGATCATACCCTCCTGTATAAAGAAGCTGCTGAAAATCCGCGTCAATATCCGCCCCGATCGTTTTTTCCCTGGTGAAATCCATGGGAGTTCCCTTTACTTCCTCATATACTCCAGTAGGAATAGACTGGCTGTCCCTCACAGGAGTATAATACTTTCCATGAATGGTAAGATACTGTCCCAGCACATCGCCGCTTCCCTCTCCGGACAGATTAAAATAGGAGTGATTGGTCAGATTCGCCACTGTGGTCTTGTTGCTTACTCCCTGATAAGTGATCTTTAATTCATTGTTATCTGTCAACTCATATTTCACTGCTATACGGAATTCTCCCGGAAATCCGTTTTCTCCGTCAGGACTGATCCGGTACAGGGTAAGGCTGTTTTTCTCCTCCGCGATCTCCTCTACTTTCCACATTTTTTTCTCAAAGCCATCAGGACCGCTATGAAGATTATTTTCATTTTCATTTTTTGCCAGAATAACTTCCTGGCCATCCAGAAGGAACTTTCCACCTTCTATACGATTTCCGCTCCTGCCGATGACCGCCCCGAAAAAGCAGCCATTCTTTTCATAGCTCTCCAGGTCATCATAGCCCAGGACCACATCCACAAGACTGCCGTTTTTATCCGGCACACATACCTTCACCAGCAGCGCTCCATAGTCCAAAACCTCCGCATAAGCGCCGGACGCATTTTCCAGATGAAAGAGCCGCACCTCTTCACCTGTGCGCAATTCCCCAAACTTTCTTTCTGTAACGCTCATTTTACCCTCCAATATGTATTCTCTTCTTCTGCAGAAAAATCCCAGAATGCCGTTCCCTTTCTTTTGACTCCTAGCGTTTGCTAGGTGGGTTTCCTCAACAGATTTTCTGCCTACCACAACGAGAGGTCTGACATCCAACCTGCGATCTTGGAATCCCTTAATGTCGATGTAGGTTCAAAAATAAAAGGGGTCTCGCACATCCCAGGATTTTTATAAGCTTTTTTCTTTTTTTATTATACTCTAGTATATGCGCTTTTTCAACAGAAAATGCTTAAACAATTTTCCATTTTGTCATGGCTGCGGTTTACGCCTGTTGTATTCCTAAAATTTCTTTTACCGCAGCGGGCATATCAGGAGCATCTACTACTTTATCGTGAAGAACAGGCGCTGTACGGATTTCTTCTACCGCCTTTGGTATCTTTACTCCGGAGAGTTTTTCCAGTGCGTCTGCAAGAGCAAAATCGTCAAGGCCCGCATATCTGTCAGAAATAGCATCCATTACGCTTCTGGTAAACTTATAAGGGCTGGCTGTGGAAGCGATCACTGCAGGAGTCTCCGTGTCCTGTGTCTCTCTTACATATTTCTGATAAACTCCTGCGGCCACTGCGGTATGGGGATCGATCACGTAATCACATCCGTAATAGGTAGCGCTGATTGCCTCTCTTGTCTCTCCTTCGCTGCAGTAATTCCCATAAAAATCACTCAGTTTCTCTTTCATTTCGTCTGTAATGGCATATTCTCCGCCATTGGAGAGAGACTGCATCAGCTCTGCGCATTTTTCTGCGTTTTCTCCGGTAAGACGGTAGATCAGGCGCTCCAGATTGCTGGAAATCAGAATATCCATGGAAGGAGAAGACGTAAGTATAAACTCTCTCTTCCTGTCATATACTCCTGTGCGGAAGAAATCATAAAGCACCTTGTTTTCATTGGAGGCACAGATGAGACGGTTCACAGGAAGCCCCATCTGCTTCGCATAATATGCGGCAAGAATATTGCCGAAATTTCCTGTAGGGACAACTACGTTGATCTTATCTCCCGCTTTTATCTTCCCTTCTTTTACCAGGGCTGCATAGGCGTATACATAATACACAATCTGGGGAACAAGACGGCCGATATTGATGGAATTTGCGGAAGAAAACTGATAGCCGGCCTGGTCCAGTTCTTCTGCCAGTTCTTTATCGTTAAACATCTTCTTTACCGCAGTCTGGGCATCGTCAAAATTTCCTGTAATGCCGATCACATATGTGTTCGCACCTTTTTGGGTAACCATCTGCTTTTCCTGGATGGGGCTTACTCCATGCTTGGGATAAAATACGATGATCTTCGTGCCGGACACATCCGCGAAGCCGGCCAAGGCTGCCTTGCCTGTATCCCCTGAGGTAGCGGTAAGAATAACGATCTCATTTTTAACCTGGTTCTTTTTCGCCGCTGTGGTCATAAGATGGGGAAGAATGGACAATGCCATGTCCTTAAAGGCGATTGTCGCCCCATGAAAGAGTTCCAGAAAATAAATGCCGTTCGCTTCATGAAGAGGGGCGATGGCCTCTGTATCAAATTTAGAATCGTAGGCTTTATTTATACAATCCTTCAGTTCTTCCTCTGTAAAGTCTGTTAAAAAGCGGCTCATCACCTCATAAGCCGTCTCCTGGTAGCTCATCTGGGCAAGCTTCTCCATGGGCACGTCAAGCTTAGGGATCGTCACAGGCACAAACAGGCCTCCGTCCTTTGAAAGCCCTTTTAAGATTGCTGTAGAAGCTGTCACTAATTCTTCTTTACCTCTGGTACTTTTATACAATACCTGCATTTATCGTTCCTGCCTTTCTGCTCTCAAACATTTTGCTGGTATTATATCACGAACTTTACTAAAATACTATCCTAAATTCTTTTTTCTCAAAAACCTGCCGCCGGCCATTTTCCGGGACGCCAGCCGGGAACATGCTTTGGCGCCGGCTATCTGCTGCTTTTTAACCGGCTATCTGCCAGTCTTCATATGATTAAAAAAGCTGCACAGGATGATCCCGTACAGCTTTACGCCTTACTATCGTCAGGATGCTTCTGCTGCTTCCATGGAAACCAGGTCAGCCGGAGCTTCCTCCTCTTTTGTATCTGTCTTTTCACCCTCTTCGGGGTATGTATAAAATTCATGGACACCGTATTTAAAAAGCCATTTCAGGTCCTTTTCAAACCAGGTTACGTTATGTTCCTCCGCTGCGGATTTCTGGATAAAAAACAGCGCTCCCTGAGAATAATCCACGCCCTCCAGAGCCTGTTTGACCGCTTCCTTGGTCTTTTCAGAGACTGTCACCTCATTAATGCGTCCGTCATAAGTAGGTGAAAACTGAGGTACGCCATTGTCATATTCCCATACCACTTCCGATACCGTATCCGGAAATTCCTCGCTTTTAACACGGTTCATGATCACATTCGCCACGAGGATCCTTCCTTTCAGATCTTCTCCTCCGGCTTCTGCCTCTACAATACGCAGCAAAGTATCATAATCCTCATCTGACATAATCTTCGGGTTAGCAGCTAAAGTCATTGCCTTGGAATCCAGATCATTCACGGTAGACTCCATAGAGGCGCTTATATCCAATTCAGCTACAGCGCTGTCCACCGTCTGCACACGCTGCCCCACCATTACCTGTTCACAGGAAGAGCCGATGCGGTTTACCGTGGTTCCAGGCATAGGTGTTTCACTGACTCCTGCCACTACTCCTGCAATTCCGGTTGGGAGATAATCCTCATCTTTCTCTTCTTCCAGGGAAGCCGTCTGTTCCTTTTCTTCCTCGGAAGCCGCGTAGACTTGTTTATTATTACCGTTTTCCAATCCTTTATCGCTGAAGGTAAGGATGACTGCAAAAACGGTGCACAAACTTACAAAACCAAACCCGCGCAGAGAACCTGTCCGATTATCTCCACCCTTTGTGTGTTTCTTTTTGTGCAATAACTTTTTCTTAACTCTCATACCTTTCATTCCTTGCATTTTTATTATGTTTCTTTTTCTTTTATTATTTCTTTTGTAACATTTTTGTAATGTACAGGAAAATTATATTTAATAAAGGTAGATATGTCAAGTAATTTTTTGTATTTCTTCCAATTTTTAGCCATACTTATGCGTTTTTGTACAAAATACAAAGGATCCTTTTTACGGATTTTTCAGTAAACAAAAAATAATCCTTTTGTTTCAGAAATTTTTGAAACAAAAAAAGGACGATACCAACATATCCCGCCCTCCAAAAATGATAAGGAAGGTGTTCTATCTTGTGTATGTCCCCTTATTTCAGATGTCGCTCCCCAGTTTCATCTGTCATGCTTCCGCAATTCCCCAGCGGCTTTTATAGTTCGATTATAGTCAAGAACTCTTTCCCCGTCAAGTAAAATCCCAGGAAAAGTTTCTTCATAAACCGACATAGAGTGCGTTTGTCCCGGCAGAAAAATTCATTTTCTGCCGGGAACAGCTTATCTTTCCATAATACTGATGGATTCAATCCCTACACTTCCGCCTCGTACTACTTCAATATTCTTAAATTCGCTTTTCATCAGCTTCACTACCGCATCATTCTTTGTAGCAGTCTGGACAAATTCCAAAAGGAGGCTGTCCCGGCCGTAATCAATCACCTTTGCCTTAAAGGTTTCTGCGATTTGAAAGAGAGAAATCTTATCTTCCATGGTACATCCCTTTACTTTTACATACAGGATCTCTTTCATCCGCACAAAAATATCCGTAAAGTCGATCACCTTGATCACCTCTACCATACGGTTAAGCTGCTTTTTGATCTGCTCAAAGGTCTCATCGTCGCTTACAGTGGCAATAGTCATCCGGGATACAGTGGGATCTTCCGTCGTACCTACAGTAAGGCTGTCCAGATTGTAGGATTTTCCGGAAAACAGCCCTGATATTTTAGAAAGCACACCCACCTGGTTTTCTACATACAATGAAATCCATCTTTTTTTAATTCCTTTGTCCATGTGATCCCTCCTAACAATCCATGATCATATCTTCCAAGGTTCCTCCCGGTTTGATCATAGGATAGACCATCTCCTCCGGGCTAATGATAAACTCTATCAAAGTAGGAACAGTTGTGTTCTTTTTTGCTTCTTCAAAAGCTGCTGCGATTTCTTCTTTCTTAGTCACGCGCATTCCCTTGGCTCCGTAACTTTCCGCCAGCTTCACGAAATCAGGCGTATATTCCGGATATTCCTCCCCGTCTGTACGGCGGGAAAGGGCTCCTGCCCTTAAATTCGTCATGGCGTAACGCTTTCCATAAAAAAGCTTCTGCCACTGACGGACCATTCCCAGATATTCATTATTAAAGACACAGACGATCACCGGAAGTTCCTCTAAGACCGCAGTGGCAAATTCCTGGATATTCATCTGCATACCGCCGTCTCCGGATATTACGATGACCGGTTTATCCGGATTTCCGATTTTCGCCCCGATTCCTCCCGGGAATCCATAGCCCATAGTGCCAAGCCCGCCTGAGAGGACAAGCTGCTTTTTCTTGGTGATCTGGGCGTATTGGGCAACCAGCATCTGGTGCTGGCCTACATCCGTGACAAGGATCGCCTCATCAAAAGCTTCATTTATCTCCTGGATGATATCCATAGGACTGAGGGAGGATGACTTACGCATGGTAAGGGGGTGCTCCTCTTTCCAACCCTGAATGGTGTCCAGCCACTTTTTCACACTGCAGGGCTGTACATATTCGTCCATCTTTTCCAACGCTTCTTTCGCGTCCGCCACGATGGGTACATGGACATGGATATTCCTTGAAATAGAAGCCGTGTCAATATCAATGTGAACGATCTGGGCGTTGGGCGCAAAAGCGTGGAGCTTTCCGGTGATCCTGTCGTTAAAGCGGGTCCCTATGGAAAATAGAAGATCACATTCACTTACCGCCATATTAGCGGCATATGCGCCATGCATACCCAGGTTTCCTATAAACAGAGGGTGGTCCGTAGAAATCGCTCCCCGTCCCATAACGGTCGTGATCACAGGAACCCCTGTTTTTTCCGCCACCTTTGTAAAGATATCGTTGGCCCGGGCAATGTTTACCCCGCCGCCGGCTAAGAACAAAGGTTTTTTCGCATTGTTCAGCATTTTAATGGCTTTTTTCAGCTGTCCCACGTGAACGCCTGTGCTGGGTTTATAACCGCGGATATTTACAGTCTTAGGGTAATCCGCGCTTCCCAGCTCCGCCATTACATCCTTGGGAAGGTCGATAAGCACCGGCCCCGGCCGGCCAGTCCGGGCAATATAAAAAGCTTCCTTAATAATACGTCCCAGATCTTCTCTTCTGCGCACGGTCACTCCATATTTCGTAATGCTTCTGGTAATACCTACTATATCTACCTCCTGAAACGCATCGTTTCCGATCAAAGCTCTGGCAACCTGTCCTGTAAAACATACCAGAGGAACGCTGTCATAATTGGCTGTGGCAAGGCCTGTCACCAGGTTTGTGGCTCCCGGGCCGCTGGTGACCAGACATACGCCTACCTTTCCCGTAGTCCTGGCGTAGGCGTCCGCCTCATGGACAAGAGCCTGCTCATGCCTTGGCAATATAATCTTCACTGCATTCTGTTTATAAAGTTCATCACTTAAATCAATGGTACAGGCACCGGGGTAGCCGAAAAGCACCTCTACCCCTTCCTCCTTCAGCGCCTTTACAAGTAATTTATTTCCCGAAATCTGTTTCATGTCAAATTCCTCCCATATTGCCTGCCGGCCTGCTGTATATCTTTGTTATATGTCAGCACCGAATCTTTTAAATACATGTCACACCCGAACCACGCACCCGCTGCGTAGTTACGGGCCAGTATGATCCAACAGGCAATTTGGCTAAAGCGAAGCGAATTTAAATGCCAAATTGCCCGTTACTGGTCACCGTGTGACCAGTAACATCTTTTATCGGTTGTTATCGGTTGTTAATGGCTGTTACAAGAGCATCGATGGATGCGCGGATGATATCCGGGTCTACTCCTGCTCCCCAGGAAAGGCTGCCGTCCGGCTTGCGGATTCCCACATAAGCGATAGCCTTGGAGCTTGAGCTTTGTTCCAGGGCGTGCTCCTGATAGGTAACAAGATCATATTTTAATTCATATGCTTTCTTTAACGCATTGCTCACTGCGTTCAGACGTCCGTTTCCGGAAGCCTCTGTAGTGATGGTCTTTCCCTGGAAGGAAGAGGTCACCTGTGTAACGATTCCTCCGTCCTTTTGCTGGAAGTGGACTTCTTTGATGCTGTAAGGCTCCACCACATTCTCAAAGGTCTTTTTAAATAAAGCAAAGATTTCATCCGGCAAAAGCTCTTTATGTTTATGGTCAGATACTGCTTTCGCCGCATAGCCCATGGCCTCGCGCATTTTCGCCGGAAGATTCAGGCCGTATTTTGTCTCAAGGATATAACCTACGCCGCCTTTTCCTGACTGGCTGTTGATACGGATCACGTCCGCGTCATAATTACGGCCTACATCCGTAGGATCGATAGGCAGATAGGGCACATTCCAATGATTCGGATCTTTTTCTTCTCTCCAGTGCATACCTTTAGCAATGGCATCCTGATGGGATCCAGAAAATGCGGCGAATACAAGAGCGCCGCTGTACGGACTTCTCTCGCCTACCTGCATTCCCGTACATTTTTCATATACTTCGCAGATATGTGGCATATCAGAAAAGTCCAGCTTAGGATCTACTCCCTGGGAATACATATTCATGCCAAGGGTGACGATATCTACATTTCCCGTACGCTCTCCATTTCCAAAAAGCGTTCCTTCGATCCTGTCCGCTCCTGCCAAAAGTCCCATCTCAGAATCTGCCACGCCGCAGCCTCTGTCATTATGAGGATGAAGGGAGACGATCACATTTTCACGGTATTTCATGTTTTCACACATATATTCAATCTGGCTGGCATACACGTGGGGCATGGAATGCTCTACCGTTACCGGAAGATTAATGATACATTTTTTATCCGGAGTAGGCTGCCATACATCAAGAACCGCGTTGCACACCTCCAGAGCGTATTCCGGTTCTGTTCCGGTGAAGCTTTCCGGGCTGTATTCAAACTGGAAATTTCCTTCCGTTTCATCAGCAAGCTTCTTTAACAGCGCTGCCCCATCCACAGCAATCTTCAGGATTTCTTCCTTTGATTTGCGGAAAACCTGCTCTCTCTGGGCTACAGAAGTGGAATTATATACGTGTACAATAGCCTTGGGAGCGCCCTTTACCGCTTCAAAGGTCTTGCGGATAATGTGCTCTCTTGCCTGGGTGAGTACCTGAATGGTCACATCGTCAGGAATCAGGTTCTGCTCGATCAGCGTGCGCAGGAACGTATACTCTGTCTCTGACGCAGCCGGAAAGCCCACCTCAATCTCCTTAAAACCAATCTCTACCAAAAGCTTAAAAAATTCAATCTTCTGTTCCAGGCTCATAGGGATCACAAGGGCCTGGTTGCCGTCGCGAAGATCCACGCTGCACCAGATAGGAGCCTTGTCCACATACTCTTTTTCCGCCCATTTCATGCATTTTACCGGGGGCATATAGTACTGTCTTTGATACTTGCTTACATTCATCATCTTCTTTTTCCTCCAATATTCTTTAAGCTCCTCATGGAAACTGCCGCATCTGCAGATATATTTTTTCTAAAGACCTGCTGCGATAAAACAGACACAATTTTTCCATGTAATAAAAAATCTTCCGGCTCTACAATTACTGTAAGAGACGAAAGACCAATGTCCTGCGCGGTACCACTCTTATTTATGAACGGTTCATACACTCATGGGATACGGAATCGCTGGAACGATCCTTATATCCTCTCCATATAACGGTGGATACCGTCTGCGTCTACTTTCCCCTCTGGGATTTCGGGCAGATGCTCAGAGGCGAGTTCCAAGATTTCCTTCCGCTGCCTTCCACCGCCCGGCAGCTCTCTGTGCTCCAGTCTTCCTGTACTATTCCTCGTCAACGCTTTGACCTGTATTTTTGTGATGTTAATAGATTAACACTGTAGCTTGGGATTGTCAAGTGAAAGTTCCGGGAATGAATACTGTGAAAACTCAATATTAAAAAATAGTAAAAATAAATAAAAAAACAGTTGAAATCCCATTTGTAATTTGTTATACTATAGTTCGTTCCGGGGTATGGCGTAGCTTGGTAGCGCGCACGGCTGGGGGCCGTGAGGTCGCAGGTTCAAATCCTGTTGCCCCGATGAGAAACTGATACAAATGGTTACATATATTGCCATTATGTATCAGTTTTTATTTTTCGAAATTCTTAGCTATCCTTCTCTCTTCTTAAAACTTATTTGATGTATTTTTCTCTGCTTATATTTAAAATTCTCATCATTTTCTTCAAAAACTCTTTGTACAATTTCCGAAAAGCCATTAAACTTTTTTCATAAGAACTGCAGCTACATTACTACATTTATGTCATAGATGTAGAAAAGGCTAATCAAATATGTTCCAAAAAGTTATAAAGTAAATTCTTACTTCTCTCATAGATTTTTCTAATCACCGTCAAAATGTCATTTAAAACAACATTTCCGTTTTCTATTGACCACTTAACTTTCTTGTGATAATCTTTAAAAAACGCATCAAATTCTATTTGCTTTTCAATATGCAAATTATTTTTTGTCATTTTAAATGACATTTAAAAAGGAGCTATTTAAAATGAAAAAACTATCTCTCAAACTTCTGGCTTCCACTGTCGTAACTAACCGGAAAAAGAAAAAAATCACCCAGCAGCAGCTTGCCGGCCTCACCGGCATCAATCGTGGTATGTTAAGCCGTCTGGAAAAACAGGATTATACACCATCCATCGAGCAGCTTGAAAAATTAGGAGAAGTCCTGGATTTTGAAGTAACGGACATGTTCCTGCCTGAAAAAAGCGCTTCCCCTTCTTTTAAGACAGACCGTACATACCGCATTGCAGTAGCAGGAACCGGCTATGTGGGACTCTCCCTTGCTGTTTTGCTCTCTCAGCACAATCCGGTTACTGCTGTAGATATTGTCCTGGAAAAGACAGAAAAGATAAACCGGCGTATCAGTCCGATCCAGGACGAGTATATTGAAAAATATCTTTCGGAAAAGGAGCTTTCTCTCACAGCTACCACGGACGGAACAGCCGCCTATAAAGACGCAGATTTCGTGATCATTGCAGCCCCCACCAACTATGACAGCAAAAAGAACTTTTTCGATACCTCCGCAGTAGAATCTGTAATAGAACTGGTCATGAGCGTAAATGACCATTGTATTATGATCATTAAATCCACCATACCCGTAGGATACACAGCTTCTATACGGCAAAAATACCATACTGACCGGATTCTTTTCAGTCCTGAATTTCTCCGTGAATCCAAAGCCTTATATGACAATCTTTATCCCAGCCGCATCATTGTAGGCTGTGACGAAAACAGCCGCCAGGCTGCCGAACAATTCGCTGCTCTTTTACAGCAAGGCGCTTTAAAAGAAAACATCGCTACCCTTTTCATGGGATTCACCGAAGCAGAAGCAGTAAAATTATTTGCCAATACTTATCTGGCACTGCGCGTCTCTTACTTCAATGAACTGGATACCTATGCAGAGACAAAAGGCTTAAATACACAGAAGATCATAGACGGCGTATGTCTGGATCCCCGTATCGGAACCCATTATAACAATCCTTCCTTTGGTTATGGGGGATACTGTCTACCCAAAGATACCAAGCAGCTCCTGGCAAATTTCCAGGATGTCCCGGAAAATCTCATCGAAGCTATTGTTGAGAGCAACCGCACAAGAAAAGATTTTATTGCCGACCGGGTTTTGGAAATCGCCGGAGCTTATGAAGCAAGCGAAGATTACAGTGCGGTAAAAGAAGCTGCATCTGACCAGGTAGTGGTAGGCGTTTACCGTCTGACTATGAAAAGCAACTCCGACAATTTCCGTCAGAGCAGCATCCAGGGTGTTATGAAACGGATCAAGGCAAAAGGAGCCACCGTCATTATCTATGAGCCCACACTGGAAAATAGCTCTACCTTTTTCGGAAGCAAAGTTATCAATAATTTAAAGGAATTTAAGAAGCGTTCCGGCTGTATCATTGCCAACCGCTACGACAGCAGCCTGGACGATGTAAAAGAAAAGGTCTATACACGTGACCTGTTTCAAAGAGATTAGAAGACAGAGGCGGCAGGATAATCCCTGCCGCCCCTTTTTGCTTTATAAAGATTTCAAGACCTGCCCATCACAGATACCTTTCTTTATGCCTGGTAATATGCATGATACCACTGAGCAAAAGCCCGCAGGCCTGTACGCAGATCAATCTTGGGCGTAAAACCATAATCCCGTTCCAATCCTTCGCTGTCCGCATAAGTCACCGGCACATCGCCAGGCTGCATGGCAACAAGCTCCCTGTGGGCTTCAAAATCAAAGTCCTGCGGCAGTACCTTTGCCCTCACCAGTTCTTCTGACAAGATCGTCACAAAATCCATCAGGTTCTCCGGCTGCCCTCCGCCGATATTGTAAACCGCATAGGGCGGTACAGGAAGTCCATCCTCCCCTTTTGTACGCATTGACGCTCCCTGCATCACACGAAAAACACCTTCTACAATATCATCCACATAAGTAAAATCTCGTTTGCAGTTTCCATAATTAAAAATCTGTATAGTTTCCCCTTTCAGGAGTTTATTGGTAAAACCAAAGTATGCCATATCCGGGCGGCCCGCCGGTCCATATACAGTAAAAAAGCGCAGACCTGTAGACGGGATATTATAAAGCTTTGAATACGCGTGAGCCATAAGCTCATTGCTTTTTTTCGTAGCTGCATACAAAGATACCGGATTGTCCACCCGGTCTTCCGTACTAAAAGGCACCTTCTTATTTCCTCCATATACAGAGGAACTGGACGCATAGACAAGATGCTCCACTCCCTTTTTCCCTTCCCCGTAAGAATGACGGCAGGCCTCCAGGATATTGTAAAATCCCAGAAGATTGGAGCTGATATACGAGTCTGGATTTGTAATGCTGTAGCGGACTCCTGCCTGGGCAGCCAGATTCACTACGACATCCGGCTGGTAGGTTTGAAACACCTGGTCGATCAAAGCCTTGTCCGCTAAGTCTCCTTTTATAAAAGTATGTTTTACAGGCGAACCTGCTGCCGCCTTCTCTATAAGGGAAAGGCGGTACTCCTTGAGCGCCGGGTCGTAATAATCGTTCATATTGTCAAGGGAAAGTATGTGCCCTGCAGAAAGCTCCTTAAGCAGACGCAATACCAGATTCGCCCCGATAAACCCGGGAGAACCGGTTACCAGGATGGTTTTGTTGTTTAAGGTTATTTTTTCTTTTTCCATACTTGTGTTTTACCTTTCGTTTAATTATTTTTTATCGTTTTTATGAAAGAAAACCAGACTGACGGTTTCACGCCATTAGGACCATGCTTTCTTTCTCGAAAAAAGCCATGGCGTATTTCAAAATTTTCTTTATACTGCGGCGTTTTAATCCTTCTGCACAGTTTCTCTTCTCGATCTGGTTTTGCGTCTCTGCGCAGGCTGTCGCTTCATATTTTAAACTATCCATACTTTTCAGGCTGATAGAAATCACGGGAAACTTCCCCACACTCCTTTCGAGTCTCAGCGGCATGAAACACGCCGATAGACAACAGCCCTAGCCTCTCTGAATCACTCCAAAAGATCACATAACTGTACAAAATGTCTATTATGTTTTCACTTTATCATGAAGCTGGTGGACAGTCAAGTTTGTCTGTATTGAATGGATTTTTCTTTTATAACTAATGGTTAGTTTTAAAATTTCTGGAAGTCTACAAGTAGGAAATGTATAGACATATCCAATAAAAAGAGGAATAGTAAAATATAACTAGATAAATAAATATAGCTAAAAAAATAGTACTAAAATGTGACTTCAAGACTTTTGGCGCAGTGCTAAAGGTAGTGCAAATAGACAAGAAAGAGAGCCGTAAGAAAAACAACGATGTATATATTTCTCCTCGCAACCTTGCAAATATAGAGAACAATGGGCAACGCCCCAATTTACAGATTTTTTTCGAGCTTATGTTCCATTATAATATATCCGTAGATCGGTTACTTTTAGACAATCCAACTGAAAAGAACATTCTACGGCAAATTGATACGTTGCTCAACAACATAAGCGATAAGAAGCTTCGGATTGTGACAGC
>DWYZ01000047.1 GCA_019118425.1 Candidatus Blautia faecavium
AAAGCAGTCCGCAAAGCCCTAAAGTCACAGCCGCTATTAAAAGGAACTCTCCATACGCGAAAGCAAATCCATGGCCGAAGGCCTGCATCTGAGAGCGATGGTACAGGCCTCTAAGGACAGGCTGCAGGCAGATAAAAGCCAGAAGGATCCCTGCCATTCCCAGAAAGATATTTTCGAAAAACAGCATCCTTTTTGTCATGGGAATACTTAATCCAATGGCCCTGAGCATTGAAATTTCCCTGGTCCTTGCCTGCATCCTATAGCGGAGATTGTTTCTGATATTAAGGAGCGCCAGGAAAAATACCACTATGCCGATTCCATAGATGTAAACCATCTGCTTATAATAAAACATTTCATTCTGCCGGATTTCAGAAAGCAAACTCCGTGTGGAAATATTATTGTTCCTGCTTCCCAGCTCTATAAGCTTATGTTCCAGGCTGCTTTGTTCTTCCTTTGTCATGCCGGGAGCCCCATCCAGGTACATGCACTGGAAACCGCTGCCCGGAGCGATCTTTTGTATACAGGAATCTGTAGTGATAAGAAGGGGATATACATTCCGGTTGCAGTCATACATATAGCCGAAAGAAACCACTGCTGCCACTCGAAAAGTCCGGTATACATATGCTTCCCCTTCATCGCGAAAGGCCTCGTATTCTAAAGAATCTGTCTTAAGATCCGCCCTGTATTTTATCTGTATCTCATCGCCTGGATGATACTCCATCAGCGGTGTACCCTCCTTATAATTGCCCGGCGGCTGTCCCTGCCGGCTGTCGTCTGTGCGCATCACCCAGAGGATCACCTCATCCTCTCCCATATGTTCCGGATCATAGTCTCCTTCTACTACATAGGGCTTTAGAGCCTTCAGTGCTTCCGTATTATATCCGCACAGCTGGGACTTATACACCTGGTTTTTTCCATCAAAGCCAGCATCGCCGTATCCGTAAATTTCCTCCATTCTCTCATTGTGCTCCATATAATAAGCTTCATTTCTCTTTACCTGTCCTTCATCGATTACCCGGACAGGAAGGGAGGAAGATGTTTTTACAATCCTGACACTGGACAAAGCCTTGATCTTTTCTCCGTTTTCCCGTGAAATTCCTTGTTCCGCCAGGTTAAAAAACTGCATGGTCAGAGCATACTCCCCATTGAGATAATACAGCTCTTTCGTATCTTCTCTATGTATCTTTTCTATCTTTGCCTGATAGGCAAGTCCGGTAAACAAGACCGCGCCAACGCACACCGTAAGCATGAGAAAGCATCCCATCTGCCAGTCTTTAAAAAGATATTTCCCGCCCATACGCACCAGAAAGCCGGTTTTTGTTTTTGCTTTTTCAATAGAAAAACAGTCTGCTTTCTTTTCTTTTTTTCCCAGATCTCCTGCGAGCAATTCCGTGACAGAAGTCTTCGCAGCCCGGCAGCCGGCCTTATATCCTATAAGTCCCACCCCGGCAGCCATGGCCAGAATGCTCAGCAAAATCCCTCCCCAAGGGATCACCGGCCGAAAGCGCACGGTTTCCTGATTCAGATAAATTTCTAAATTATAATCTCCGGATGCGGCCATCACCATATGAGCAAGAAAAATTCCTAACAGTACTCCCACAGGTATACTTGCCAGATATAATTGATAAAGCTCCAGAACCATCATTTTTTTCAGTTCTCCCTTTTTCATTCCCACAGCACGCAGAGTCCCGTACAATTCCACCCTGGCCATAAATGTGATCCGATAGACCCCGTAAAAAATGATCAGGCATACGGCCAAAAGAATGCCGATCATTTCACCATCCTGGAAATACAATTCTTTCATATCCGCCCTTGCCGGACATTCCTTGAGCTGATCTGCGGATATTTCAAGGGCTGTCTTAAGTTCTTTTACCTTTTTCTGATAATCCACCCCGTCTTTCAGCTTCACATACGCCAGATATCCCTCCTGTTCCCCCTTATCCATAGGGGTATATAAGGATAAAAGGCCGTATTTTTTATTTCCATAGATATCTGACAGGATGCCCGTAAGAAAAAAGGTTTCTATTTCTCCTGTATCCTGGTTTTCAAGCTGAACCGTCTGGCCTGCGGAAGGCTGTATTCCAAGGTTCATAAGCGTCCATCTCTCTGCGACGATCTCCCCTTTGTTCTTTGGCAGGCTTCCCTCCAGCACGCCTGCCATCATAACCGGAGCATGGTCATCGCTTTTTATAAGGTGCACCTGCTGGTTATTTTTCTGGTAAATCCTGCTTTCTCCTTGTTCCATCGCCGTCCATTCCACATCCGGATCTTGTTTTAGCTTTTCCGTCTGTTCGAAAGACAGATCATCAATATAAAAATCCGAGGGTGTAAATTCTGTTTTCAGCTGAAGATTTCCAATCTGAAAATTCGTATGGAGCAGAACAAGCATCACCGTAAACAAGATGATGGAGAGCACAAAACATAAAAACAAAGCTCCTGAATTTTTCTTATAACCGATAATAAATCGCCGGTGAAGTTTTAAGTGTTTCTTTTTTTCTTCTTTCATCTTTTCCTCTTTCCGCCTTAAGTCCTTGCGCCTTGCTTTGTATCTTTTTTACTGCACGAGCCTGCCGTCCTCTATGCGCAGGATACGGTCAGCAAGCTGGGCGATCTCCTCATTGTGAGTGATCATCAATATAGTCTGGCTGAATCTTTCTCCTGTAACCTTTAATAATCCTAAAACATCCTGGCTGGTCTTCGAATCCAGATTTCCTGTAGGCTCGTCAGCTAAGACTATGGCCGGCTTAATGGCAAGCGCCCTTGCAATGGCGACTCTTTGCTGCTGCCCTCCGGAAAGCTTTCCCGGGGTAGTTTTCAGCTTCTCCTTAAGTCCCAGCATCCTGGTAAGCTCTGTGATATATTCTTCATCCACTCTTTTCCCATCCATCTTCAGCGGCAGAACAATATTTTCCCAGACATTAAGCATAGGGATCAGGTTATACTGCTGAAAAATAAAACCGATCTTTCGTCTTCTAAAAATAGTCAGTTCATCGTCTGAAAACCCCGAAAGCGCTCTTCCATCCAGGATGATCTCCCCTTCCGTGGGAACGTCCAGCCCACCCACAAGATTCAAAAATGTAGATTTTCCGCTTCCCGAGGTGCCCACAATGGCCAAAAACTCCCCTCTCTCCACCTGAATATCTATCCCATCCACGGCCTTTACCTGGGTCTCTCCTGTCCCATATATTTTCTTTAATCCTCTTGTCTCTAATATGAGCATTCCATTTTTCTCCCTTCCTGTAGAATTTTCTTATCCCTTGCCTTAAAAGTACAAAACAGCATCAATATTCCTCTTGCAGTACGCATCCTCGCGGCGCAAGCTGCACTTTCTGTATTATAAAAAGTTTGCAAACTTCCACGCAGAACAAAATAAAGTATTTTCTTATAACCAAAAAATATAGCCTGTATCCTATATACAGACTATACCACAAAAGTATCTCAAACCAGTCTCCAGAATCTCTCAGTTTTGGGATATTTCTTCCTTTAATTTTTCGTTACTTCTTCTTTTAAAAAATAAAGAGAAAAGGTACTTCCTCTTCCAGGTTTGGAAGTAACCTTAATATATCCATTCTGGGCGCTCATGACTTCTCTCGCGATGTACAGGCCGATCCCCACCCCTGGTTTTGAAGCGGCATCTTTAGAGCGGTAAAATCTTCCAAATATCTTCCCCTGCTCTTCCTCTAAAATCCCCGGCCCTGTATCAGTCACATCCACCCGCACAAAGGATGAAAGAGCCTGTGCCTGAATATGGATCCTGCCGCCCTTAGGCGTATATTTCACTGCATTATCCACTATATTGGCCAGGGCTTCCACCGTCCATTTTTCATCAAATACTGCCCTTTCCCCTGTCTGATCCATTTCCAGACAGATATCCTTGTCCTGGGCTTTTAAAAGGAACTGATTATAAACTTTAGACAGAACCGGGGCTAGGGGCTGTCTTTTTCCATGAACCTCCAGGATTCCTTTTTCCAGCCTGGATAGCTTCACCAGTCCTTCCATTAAAAATTCCAGAGTCTGGGCCTGTTCCCGGATCGCAGTAAGTTCTTCCAACACCTGCCCGGACAGTTCCTCCCTGCTTTCTTTT
>DWYZ01000006.1 GCA_019118425.1 Candidatus Blautia faecavium
GAATACGCTATAATAATCTTTGTGTCAAACACAAGCTGAAATAGCTCAGTCGGTAGAGCACTTCACTCGTAATGAAGGGGTCGTGAGTTCGAGTCTCATTTTCAGCTTTGCGGTAAAAGACCGGGAACCTAGTGATTTCGATGGTTCCCGGTCTTTTTGTGTTGATTTCTTACTTAATTTGTTACAACCAAAAACCTTAAAATCCTTTTAAAAAAGTCGAAAACAGTGACAATATTTGGTCAGGCCAAAAGCTTCCGCAAGAACAAGATATGCAAAGATCTGGATATCCCTCGCACAAATTTCAATCGGTATTGCCGGGATGATTTTCAAAGACTTGATGCAAACCTGGGCATAGATGATTTTCCACAAAACGGTTTTTTGTTCTTCTGTCATGGTTTTCCCTCTACGCAAAAAGGAGGGTCTGCACCCTCCGAAAATTTTTGTTGTATTTTATTTGGTTGTGGCTTATAATACAAATATAAGGAACAACCGCCCACAAGGGGTTGACCTCATTATTAGGAAAACATAGAAAATGCCACCCTAAAACCGGTCAAAGTTATTGAGGGTGGTTTTTCTATGCTTACTGTTACTGATACTAATGACTAATCATATAAATGAATGTCAGTAGTGCAATCAAAAATAATCCGAACTGCATTAAGTCATTAAAACTAAAATGGTTCTTCATATAGCACCACCCCCATTCTATGTAAGAATAGAGGTCAGCCACCCTGTAACACGGTTGTTCCTGTCCATTATAGCATTTTAGCCCATTTTAGGACAATCTTTTATTTCGGTTCTGTATATGTATATGCCTTGGTGCTGTCTCCCACGCCTTTCGTCATCGGCTCTGTAACAATTCCAAAGATAACCAGCACGCTAAACACGGCATTTACTACATCCAGGTTCAATTCTTAAAAATATGTTATAATTATCAAGCTACCGCCCCCAGACAGGTAGAGAAAGGGGGTGAGCTATCATGGATTTACTGTTATCTTTTTGCCTATTGGCATTATGGCATATTCCATTACAAATAACAATATTCGTAAAAAACAAAATTTTCTTTACGGAAAGCAAAACGGATTTTGACCAATTTTTTTCGCGGCATTATTGAATATATTTTTTCATTATGTTATACTACCGCTATGGGGCATTAGCGCAGTTGGGAGCGCGCCACACTGGCAGTGTGGAGGTCACGGGTTCAAGTCCCGTATGCTCCATTTTTCTATTCCTATACGCAGTCTTGGTTTAAAATGCAAAGTCACTGAATGGACATGCAAGCATGTCCGCTTGCTTCGTTGCTCGCGAGAATAAATAATCCGTCCTGCATCTCAATTGAGACAGGACGGATTATTTGTTACTGATCAAACAGTGACCAGTAACGGGCATTTGACATTTAAAGTTCGCTTCGCTTTAGCCAAATTGCCTGTTGACTCATATTGGCCCGTAACCACACAGCAGGTGCGTGGTTCGGGTATGACATATAACGATTATTTTTCAGCCTTTCAAAGGTTCCCGGCGTCTAAATCCTTCGCGCACATACGCCGGACCTCCTATATAAAAACTATGCCTTTTTTCTTCCGGCTTTTTTAACAGTGCTCTTCTTCTGAACCTTTTTCGTTTCCGGTTCTTCCTCCGGCATGCAGGAAAAAACGGATATTCCCAAAGATGGAAGCTTCACACGGATAGAGTAAGGTCTCTCATCACATTCTTCTTTTTTACCGGTTTTTACTCTGGGGTTGGTCACTCCATCGCCGCCGTATTTCTTACTGTCGCTGTTGAAAATTTCCTTGTATTTTCCATAGAAAGGCACGCCCACCTGATAGTCCTCATACGGAACAGCCGCAAAGTTGCATACGGCAAGAAGGGTTTCCGCCGGCTTATCTGTCTTTCTGAGGAAGGTGATCACATTTTCTTCGTATTTCATCAGCTGTACCCATTCAAAGCCCTCATAATCCTCATCCATTTCGTAAAGAGCAGGATGGGTTTTATACATTTCATTCAGATCCTCCAGACAGGCCTTCACCCCATCCTCTGTTTCAAGAGCAGGTGCAGACATTTTACACCCTGGATGTAAGGTTAAGTATGCGTAGGCCTCCCTCATCTGAGCAAGCTTTTGTTTTTCATCGCCAGGAAGCTTCTCTAAAAATTCCCGGCTGTCCCCCACATCCCTGCGTCCTAAAGTAAGAACATAGTGTTCACAGTAGGCATACAGCATAGACAAGGTAAGCTGATCATGATAATTTTTTCTTTCAATCGGATCCTTTGTCAGATAAGATATGAAATCACTGGTCCATCCCCCGCTCCATTTATAATCAAATCCCAGATGGTCGTTTTCTACACTATCAGTCAGCTCTGGCCATAATCCATCCTCCTGGGCAATAAGCACAACACCCGGATGGCGCTTCTTCAAGACAGAATTTAAATGTTTTAAAAACTCTACTGCATCCAGATTTTCATTTGTTCCATACAGATTAGGGCGCCATTCTCCCGCTTTTCTTCCATAATCCAGATACAGCATACTGTCTACATCGTCCATACGCAGTCCATCCACATGATACATTTCTATCCAGTAAAAAGCATTTGCCAGCAAAAAATCCTTCACCATAGGGCTTGCATAATTGTACAGCATGGTTCCCCACATGGGATGCACTGCATAAGCCGGGTCTGCGATTTCATAAAGAGGTGTTCCGTCAAAATTCTCCAGTCCGCTCTCATTTCTCGGAAACTGAGCAGGCGTCCAGTCCAGGATCACACCAATCCCTTCCTGGTGCAGGCCGTTTACCAGCTTTTGAAAATCTTCCGGCATACCGAATCTCCTGGTAGGGGCATAATAAGATGAGGTGGAATATTCATCCTTTAAATATTCCATTACCGGATGAAGTTCTACATGCGTATACCCCAGTTTCTTTGCAAACGCGATCAAATTCTCTCCTTTTTCCCACTCTGTCAGCCTTGTTTCCAAAATAGACATAGGAGACTTTTTCGCATTTCTTTTTTCTCTGTTTTTAACCCATTCCTGGTCAGTCCAGGTAAAATTTCCTATATCCGATACCACAGAACCGTCTGCCGGAGGAATTTCCGCACAGGCGGCATAAGGATCTGCCTTATAGAGCAGATGGCCGTTTTTCTGTTTAATTTCGTATTTATAAACCTCTCCTGCCTTAACGCCAGGAATAAAAATTTCATAAATACCGGATTTCGGCATGCGGTGCATCATGTTTCGCCGCCCATCCCAGTCATTAAATTCTCCGATCACGCTCACCCTCACAGCGTTAGGAGCCCACACTGCGAAGCTTGTGCCTTCCACGCCGTTTACCGTAAGCACATGGGCTCCAAGCTTTTTATACGCCTGGTAATAAACGCCGGCACAAAAGGCGTCCTCTTCCTCCTGTGTGATCTGTCCGGAAAAAGCGTAGGAATCATAAAAAGTTGCTTTTTTTTCGCCCCAGGAAACCTGGAAACGATATTTCGGTATCCTTCTTCCAGGGATCAAAACAGCGTAATATCCGCCTTCATCTTCCAATTCCATGGGATATTTTTTTCTTCCTGCAAGAACCTGCGCCTCAGATGCCTCCGGGAAATACCCCTGAATAAGAATTCCATCCGGTGTCAGCCGCGGAGCCAGCACATCCTTTGGAGAGGGTTCTTCACCGTATATAATCCCCTCTATTCTTGGCCAATCCATATACTTATAAATATTCTCGTCCATAAGCTCCTCCAATATTGTTTTTAAATACTCAGGAATATATTTTCCTATTATTTTGCTCTTTTTATTTTATCATTTTTTTCTGTAAAAATAAAGGAAATTGTTTGACAAAGCTTCTCTTGTGCGATAAATTGAATATAGGGTTACATGTCCTGCAGCGAATCTAGTGTTCTGGCATGTTCATATTCAGACTAACAGTGCTGTTAGTTTGGATATGAACGTGTCAGAGCACTAGTATAAACGTGTAACTACACAGTCAAAGGAGGATCTTCACAATGGAGAACAGAATATTCGATGTGACAGCTCTGGGGGAGCTTTTGATCGACTTTACAGAAAACGGAACCAGCGGTCAGGGAAATCCGCTGATGGAAGCGAATCCCGGCGGCGCTCCATGCAACGTTCTCGCTATGCTTGGCAAACTTGGAAAAAAGACCGCCTTTATCGGTAAGGTGGGAAAAGATATGTTTGGGAACCAGTTAAAAAATGCCGTAGAAGAGGTTGGAATCGACACCCGCAATCTGATCATGGACGAAACTGTACATACTACTCTTGCTTTTGTCCATACCTATCCGGATGGAGACAGGGACTTTTCCTTTTACCGCGATCCAGGGGCAGACATGATGCTTCGCAAAGATGAGGTACAGGAGGATCTGATCCGAAACTCCCGTATTTTTCACTTTGGTACTCTTTCTTCCACTCATGAGGGCGTTCGGGAAGCCACACGGCACGCCATTGAGGTAGCTAAAGATGCCGGCTGTATCATTACCTTTGATCCGAACCTGCGCCCTCCTTTATGGAAATCTCTTAAGGATGCCCGTCAGGAGATAGAATACGGAATGACTAAATGTGACGTATTAAAAATATCTGACAATGAAGTAGAATTTTTATTTGACACCACTGATTACGACAAGGGTGCTGCTCTCATACGGGAAAAATTCAATATTCCTCTCGTACTCATTACTATGGGAAAAGATGGAAGCCGTGCCTATTATAAAAACCTGCGCGTAGAAGTTCCCTCTTTCTTGCAGGAAAAAACCATTGAGACCACCGGAGCCGGAGACACCTTCTGTGCCAGCGCATTAAACTTTGTTCTGGAACACGGACTTGCTGATCTCTCTGAGGAAGACTTAAAGGAACTTCTCACTTTTGCCAATGCAGGCGCATCCCTTATCACTACACGAAAAGGCGCGCTTCGGGTAATGCCGACCCGTCAGGAAGTTTTAGACTTTATTGCATCCAGAAAATAAAAGCCAGGCGGACATTCGATGCCCCTATAGGGTGCATGTCCGCTTCCAACATAAAAGAGCTGCCAATGATCCGTGTTCTTGTTAAAGCAGCACCGTCATACGCAGCTCTTTTTATATTTATTATTTTTTGCTATATGCCATACCGAACCACGCACATGCTGCGTGGTTACGGACCAGTATGATTCAACAGGCAATTTGGCTAAAGCGAAGCGAACTTTAAATGACAAATTGCCTTGTACTGGTCACTGTATGGCCAGTAACTATAATTTACAGTTTTTCATTTTTCCTGAAATAATCTGCCATAAGATAGATCACGCTGTACGCCGCCTTTCCCAGACGTTTTCTATTTCTGTAAACAGGTTTGATAAGACAGATCAGAGTTCTTGTCTTTTTGGCTGATTTTTCCACTCGGTCTATTACGCGCATAAGCTTCTCCTTATTTTACCACGCGCACCTTTGCCACTCCTTCTACTGCCTGCAGCTCATCCAGGGCCTCTTTGGAGGCCGCGCTTTCCAGGTCAATAAGCGTATAGGCATATTCGCCTTTGCTCTTGTTCGTCATATCCGCGATATTCAGGCCTTCTCCTCCCAGGATCTTTGTAAACTGGCTGATCATGTTCGGTACGTTCTTATGGGTGATGGCGATCCTTCCCACAGCAACGCAGGTGCCCATATCACAGTTAGGGAAGTTCACAGAATTTTTAATATTTCCATTTTCCAGAAAATCCCGAAGTTCTTTTACTGCCATCACTGCACAGTTTTCTTCGGACTCTTCTGTGGACGCTCCCAAGTGAGGCGTAACCAGGATACCCTCTCTGCCGGCTACCAGAGGATTAGCAAAGTCTGTCACATATTTTTTTACCTTGCCGCTTTCCAAAGCCTCGATCAAAGCCTCCTCATCCACGAGAAGATCTCTGGCAAAGTTTAAAAGAACCACTCCGTCCTTCATCTTCTGGAAGGCTTCTCTGTCGATCATCTGTCTTGTGCTGTCTAAAAGCGGTACATGAATGGTAATATAATCACACTGGGCATAAATCTCATCCAATGTCTTGCTGTGCTTGATCGTACGGGAGAGATTCCAAGCCGCGTCAATGGAAATATAGGGGTCATATCCATAAACCTCCATTCCCAGATGGGTAGCAGAATTAGCTACCATTGCACCGATGGCTCCAAGTCCGATGATGCCCAGCTTTTTACCGCTGATCTCGCATCCGGCAAACTGTTTTTTCTGCTTTTCCGCCAGTTTATCAATATCTTCTTTGTCTTTCTGAGCCGCTACCCATTCAATCCCTCCTACAATGTCACGGGAAGCAAGGAGCATTCCAGCCAGCACCAGTTCCTTTACACCATTCGCATTAGCCCCTGGGGTGTTAAAAACTACGATACCCTTTTCAGAACAGTCCTTAATGGGAATGTTATTCACACCGGCCCCTGCACGGGCGATAGCCTTTACAGATTCCGGAATCTCCATGTCATGCATTTTTGCGCTGCGCACCAGCACCGCATCCGCACAGTCTATAGAATCTGTTTTTCTATATTCTTCGCTGAATAAACTTAAACCTTTTTCTGCAATTGGATTCAGGCAGTGATATTGATACATTACGCGTTTTCCTCCTCAAACTTTTTCATAAAAGCTACCAGAGCCTCTACCCCGGCCTTTGGCATTGCGTTATAAATACTTGCACGCATACCGCCTACCGTCCTGTGGCCCTTCAGGTTCACCAGACCTGCAGCAGAAGCTTCTTTAACAAATTTCGCATCCAGTTCTTTATCGCCTGTCACGAACGGCACATTCATAAGAGAACGATCCTTCGGCACTACTGTACCTTTAAAAAGCTTGCTCTCATCCAGAAAATCATAGAGGATCTTTGCCTTTTCTTCATTTCTCTTTTTCATCTCTTCCAGGCCGCCCATAGCTTTTAACCATTTAAACACTTTTCCGCATACATAAATGCAGAATGCGTTGGGCGTATTATAAAGAGAGCCTGCGTCTGCGTGAGTTTTATACGTAAGCATGGTAGGTGTTCCCGGAAGAACATCCTCTGTGATCAAATCTTCACGGATAATGACAATGACCATGCCTGCCGGTCCGATATTTTTCTGAACGCCGCCGTAAATGATGCCATATTTAGATACATCCACCGGTTCAGAGAGGAAACAGGAAGAAACGTCTGCAACCAGGGTTTTTCCTTTGGTATTGGGAAGCTCTTTAAATTTCGTTCCATAAATCGTATTATTTTCACAGATATATACATAATCCGCCTCCGGGCTGACAGGAAGGTCGCTGCAGTCCGGAATATAGGAAAAGGTCTTATCCTCAGAGGAAGCGATCTTATTTACCTTGCCGTATTTCTGAGCTTCCTGATAAGCCTTCTTTGCCCACTGACCTGTGACAATATAATCTGCCACCTTATTTTTCATCAGGTTCATAGGGATCATGGCAAACTGCTGGGAAGCGCCTCCCTGTAAAAACAGTACCTTGTAATTATCAGGAATATTCATCAAATCTCTTAAATCCTTTTCTGCCTCATCAATAATTTCCTGAAAGGCTGCGCTTCTGTGGCTCATTTCCATAACGGACATTCCTGTTCCACGGTAGTCCATCATCTCGTCTGCCACTTCTTTTAATACCTCTTCCGGAAGGACTGCCGGTCCTGCGGAAAAATTATACACTCTGCTCATTTTTTTTCATATCCTCCTCATCAAAAACTTCATCAATACTTTCTCCGGCCGGAACCATTGGAAATACGCTGAGATCCTGATCGATCCAGCAATCCAATACAATCGGGCCCTTTGCCGCAAGGGCATGTTTTAATGCAGGCTCTACTTCTTCCAGCTTCGTCACCCGCATGGCTTCTGCGCCCATGCCTTCCGCGATTTTTACAAAATCCACTTTATCGTTTAACACAGTCTGGGAATACCTGTGATCATAGAATAAAGTCTGCCACTGACGCACCATACCCAACACATGATTATTTAAAACAATCTGGATCAACGGCTTGCCGCAGCGTACAGCAGTAGCGATCTCATTCATATTCATGCGGAAGCATCCGTCCCCGGCAATATTAACTACCGTCTTATCCGGTCTTCCCATTTTTGCTCCGATAGCCGCTCCCAGTCCGTATCCCATTGTACCAAGTCCTCCTGAAGTAAGAAGTGTCCTTGGATATTTATATTTATAGTACTGGGCAGCCCACATCTGATGCTGGCCTACATCTGTGCAGATGATTGCCTCTCCATTGGTCAGCTCATAAAGCTTCTCAATAATATATGGGCCTGTAAGCTGTGTATGATCATAACTTAACGGATATTTTCCCTTCATCTCCTGGATATGCTCTATCCACTGAGGATGCTCACTCGCGGGAAGTCCCTCCAGGATCCGGCGGAGAATTTCTTTCACATCTCCTACTACAGAAGCGTCTACCACTATATTTTTATTGATCTCTGCCGCGTCTATATCGATCTGCAGGATCTTTGCATTTTTCGCGAAGGTCTGGGTGTTTCCTGTAACTCTGTCGCTGAACCTTGCCCCAAGAACGATCAGAAGGTCACATTCCATAACTCCCAGATTAGAGGTCTTCGTCCCATGCATGCCCAGCATTCCTGTATAAAGAGGATCTTCGCCGGAAAAAGCGCCTTTTCCCATAAGACTGTCACAAACCGGCGACTGTATCCTGTAAGCCAGTTCCGCGATTTCCTTAGATGCGCCGGAGATCACAGAACCTCCTCCTACAAAAATATATGGCTTTTCTGCTTCTTTTATCATCTGGATCGCAGTTTCTACGTCCTCTGTCCGGATCTCGCTTGTCTCCCTGTTTACAGTGGCCGGACGGCGGGGCTGATATTCATATAAAGCTCCGGTCACATCCTTAGTCACATCCACCAGAACAGGACCCGGCCTTCCACTTTTCGCAATATAGAAAGCTTTGCGGATCGTGTCCGCGAGCTGGCGGATATCTTTCACAATATAGCTGTGTTTCGTAATGGGCATTACAATCCCGGCTATATCCACTTCCTGAAAAGAATCTCTTCCCAAAAGCGCCTTTCCCACATTAGCTGTAATAGCTACAATAGGCACGGAATCCATCTGTGCTGTAGCTATTCCTGTTACAAGATTCGTTGCTCCTGGGCCGGACGTAGCCAGACATACACCGACCTTTCCGGTAGCTCTGGCATATCCGTCTGCGGCATGGGAAGCTCCCTGTTCATGAGAAGTCAGGACATGGTGGATCTCGTCCCTGTATTTATAAAGAGCATCGTAAATATTTAAAATCGCTCCGCCTGGGTATCCGAATACTGTGTCTACCCCCTGCTCTTTTAAACATTCGATGATGATTTCTGCACCTGTAAGCTGCATCCAATCTCTCCCTTCTTATTTTGCTTTTGGTATTTCAAGGATCGCGCCTCGGTTTCCTGAAGTAACCATAGCCGCATATCTTGCCAGATAGCCAGTGGTCACCTTTGGTTCTCTTGGCTGCCATTTTTCTCTTCTTGCCCGCATTTCTTCATCTGAAATCTTTACCTCAAGCTTCAGATTCGGTATATCAATGCTGACCCGGTCGCCTTCTTCGATCAGAGCAATAGGCCCGCCTACTGCTGCTTCTGGGGAAACATGACCAATAGAAGCTCCTCTGGAAGCACCGCTGAACCTTCCGTCTGTGATCAGGGCAACGCTGGAACCCAATCCCATGCCTGCAATAGCAGAAGTAGGATTCAGCATCTCTCTCATTCCCGGACCTCCCTTAGGTCCCTCGTAGCGGATTACCACCACATCTCCTGCAACGATCTTTCCGCCCTTAATAGCGGCAATCGCATCTTCCTCACAGTCAAATACCCGGGCCGGGCCTTCATGCACCATCATTTCTTCCACAACTGCAGAACGTTTTACCACTCCTCCGTCCGGAGCCAGGTTTCCTTTTAATACGGCAAGACCTCCGGTCTCACTGTACGGATGATCTATTGGACGGATTACTTCCGGATTTAAGTTTACACAGTCTTTGATATTTTCTCCCACTGTCTTTCCGGTAACGGTCATGCATTCTGTGTAAAGGAGTCCTTTTTTATTTAACTCATTCATAACAGCGTATACGCCGCCCGCCTCGTTCAGATCCTCTATATAGGTAGGGCCTGCCGGTGCCAGATGGCACAGGTTCGGCGTTTTCTCGCTGATCTCATTGGCAAAGCTGATGTCGAAATCCATTCCTACTTCATGAGCAATGGCTGGGAGATGGAGCATACTGTTAGTAGAACAGCCAAGAGCCATATCCACCGTCAAAGCGTTTAAGATTGCTTTTTCTGTCATGATATCTCTCGGACGGATATTTCTTCGATACATTTCCATCACCTGCATGCCTGCGTGTTTTGCAAGGCGTATTCTCTCAGAATAGACAGCAGGAATCGTTCCGTTTCCTCTAAGGCCCATGCCCAAAACCTCGGTAAGACAGTTCATGCTGTTGGCCGTATACATACCGGAACAGGAACCGCAGGTGGGACATGCCTTGTTTTCGTACTCAGTAAGCTCGTCTTCGGAAATCTTTCCCGCCGCATAAGCGCCTACTGCCTCAAACATGCTGGACAAGCTGGTCTTGTGTCCGTGGATGTGACCGGCCATCATAGGGCCGCCGCTTACAAATACTGTGGGCACATTGATCCTGGCTGCCGCCATTAAAAGTCCAGGTACATTTTTATCACAATTCGGCACCATCACTAGGGCGTCAAACTGATGTGCCAGAGCCATAGCCTCCGTAGAATCCGCGATCAGATCTCTGGTCACAAGGGAATACTTCATCCCGATGTGTCCCATAGCGATTCCATCACAGACAGCGATCGCCGGAAATACCACCGGCGTGCCGCCTGCCATGGCAACTCCCTGCTTCACTGCGTTTACAATTTTATCCAGGTTCATATGTCCCGGAACAATCTCATTATATGAACTGACAATCCCCACCAAAGGGCGTTCCATCTCTTCCTTGGTCATGCCCAATGCATTGAACAAGGATCTGTGTGGAGCCTGTTGTGAGCCTTTTTTTACTGCATCACTTTTCATGATCGATACTCCTTCTCTGTATTCTGTATTTTTCTATTAAACCGCTGCTGCGATCAAATCTCCCATTTCGGCTGTTCCTACCAGCTTTCCGCCTTCTGACATGATGTCTCCGGTACGGTATCCGTCTGTCAGGACCTTCTGTACCGCCGCTTCCACTGCATCTGCCTCCTGATCCAGATCCAGGGAATAGCGGAGCATCATAGCTGCTGATAAAATCGTGGCGATAGGATTCGCCTTATTCTGTCCTGCGATATCAGGCGCAGAACCATGGCTTGGCTCATAAAGCCCGAATTTCGTTTCATTTAAGCTGGCGGAAGAGAGCATTCCGATGGAGCCCGTCACCATACTGGCCTCATCTGATAAAATATCTCCAAACATATTCTCTGTCAGGATCACATCGAACTGCTTCGGATCGCGGACAAGCTGCATTGCACAGTTATCTACGAGCATATGCTCTAATGTAACTTCCGGATAATCCTTTGCCACCTGGTCTACCACGCTTCTCCACAAGCGGGAGGAATCCAGAACATTTGCCTTATCTACGCTGGTTACTTTTTTCGAGCGCTTCTTTGCGATCTCAAAAGCCTTTACTGCAATGCGCCGGATTTCATTTTCATTATAAGTCAAAGTATCAATGGCT
Source organism: Candidatus Blautia faecavium (assembly GCA_019118425.1). Classification (GTDB taxonomy): domain Bacteria; phylum Bacillota; class Clostridia; order Lachnospirales; family Lachnospiraceae; genus Blautia_A; species Blautia_A faecavium. The sequence goes on from DWYZ01000006.1 coordinate 11,640, forward strand.
GTCTTTACTCCATTTTCTTCCACAGTCTTGCGTTCTCCGAAATAAAGGCCGCCGGTAAGCTCCCTGACAATAATCATGTCAAAGCCGTCCCCTATGATTTCGTCCCTTAAAGGACACGCTGCTTTTAATTCATTATACAGGTATGCCGGGCGCAGATTTGCGAAAAGATTTAATTCCTTACGAATGGAAAGAAGTCCGGCTTCCGGACGCTTGGACGGTTCCAGTTTATACCATGGGGAGGTTTTCGCATCCCCTCCGATAGAGCCCATCAGAACTGCATCTGAAGCTTTCGCCGAATCGATTGCTTCCTGGGTGAGCGGTACGCCGTGCACATCAATAGAGGCCCCTCCCAGTAGAATCTCAGAATATGTAAATGTGTGGTGATACTTGTCACACACTTTATCCAGTACTTTTTTTGCCTCCCTTACGATCTCCGGGCCAATTCCGTCTCCCGGGATCAATGCAATTTTATATTCCATAATTTCCTCCTTTTTGACGCATATGCTGCATCAATAATGGTAAATTTGGAAGTTCGCTTCCAAACTTTCCTCTCCTCACTTCACCTGATAGGATATTGTTAATATAATAACCCACTTTTCCTCAGATTTCAACCTATTAAAGCGAAAAAACACCAAAATAAAAAGAGTAAGCGCCGCGTTTCACCGCACTTACTCTTTTCTTTAAGAAATTATGCAGATGCTTCTTCTGCTTTTTCCACTTCTGCAATGGCCTGTTTTCTCATAGGGATCCGGCAATTTTTATTATTGCCAAATTCCACAATTACGTCTTCGTCTGTCATATCAATGATCACGCCATAAAAACCGCTTGTGGTCACTACGCTGTCGCCTACTTCCATGCCGCTGAGCATCGCCTGTACGCGCTTCTGCTCTTTCTTCTGGGGACGGATCATTAAAAAGTACATAATTGCAAAAATCACTACCAGCCATATGATAGTAAAGCCTATTCCCATACCGCCTTCCGCGCTCATGAACAATTCCTCCTGTTTCTTCTTACAATGATATTAACAAAGTGATCTCCCTGAATCTTGGGACACTATAGGATATCATACACAAAAACAGAATTTTGTTCAAGTGTTTTTCTTATTTTTTCCAAAATATCTTTTATTTATGGAAACCTGCCTCTTCTATTTCATTCTATTGTCACACGTTTCTGGTTTGACCATTTGCTGAAAACTTTTCTTCCGTCTTCTTTCGTGTACGCATGGGAGCCGATATAATAGGTTCCTGCCTTTACATTTCGGAAGACGATGGTCGTGCTCCTCTGGTTTTTCTTTACGTAAGCGTATGTGACAGGCTTCACCGGATTACGTGTCAGGCCTAAAACCGCGTCATAGCCAACTGCCTTATCCACTTTTGTCAAAACGACTGTGACTGTGTTTCCTTTTACCTTTACGCTGCTGATCTTCGGCGCTTTTATGGTTCCTGTGGGAAGCTCTACCCATTCCGCCTCTGACCATTCTCCGTAGATGCGCTCGCCGTTTACCCGTTTAAACGCACGTACTTTCACTGCGTACACGCCCGCCGGGATCTTCGTGCTTGCCCGGTAGAGAAGCGGCGTCCTTCCAAACAAAGTGTAGTCTTCTTCGCTGGTCCAATTGCCGTCCTTTGTACTGTATGCGTATTCATAGCCCTGGGCGTCTTTCGTTCCTTCCGCGATGCGCACCTTCAGATAGCCTTTCTTTGCAAAATGTCCGATGATCGTCGGTGTTCCCGGCGCCTCCACTTCCGGCGTATCTCCCGCGTTCACGCTGACTTGAAGCTGGTTGGACCATTTGCTGAAATATTTGATCCCGTCTTCTTTGCTGTAGGCATGGGCGCCTATATAGTAGGTACCGTCTGCTACGTTTTTAAATACAAGGGTGGTAGTATTCTGGTTCTTTACAAGGTAAGCGTAAGGGGTCGGCTTGATGGGGTTGTTGGTCTCACCCAGAACGGCATCATAGCCTGCCGCGCCTTCTGTGCCTTTTAAGGTAACGGTCACAGTTCTTCCGTTTACTTTTACTCCTGTGATCACTGGCGCATCCAGGGTTCCTGTGGGCAGCTCTGTCCACTGGCCCTCTGACCATTCTCCGTAGACTTTTTCGCCGTTTACTTCTTTATAGGCCCGCGCCTTTACTACATATATGCCTGCCGGGACGTCTGTGCTTATATAGGAAAGGGCCGTTGTGCTTCCCAGCACTGTGTAGTCGTCCGCTTCCGACCATGCGCCGTCCTCTTTTCCGTAGGCGTATTCATAGCCTACCGCGCCCTCGGCTGCTTCCTTCAGGTTCACTTCCAGATAGCCTTTTCGGGAAATGATTTCCGAAACTGCTGGTG
>DWYZ01000048.1 GCA_019118425.1 Candidatus Blautia faecavium
CAGTGATAAGCCCCATCAGGAAAACTGCACCCAGTTTTTGAACCTTTGCGACCATCAGCATAAAGGGAATACCTGCAAACACAGCAATGAAGCCAGGCATCAGCATCCAAAGAACAGGGTGAATGCCCCCCAGAAGCATGAAGGCAAAGTTGATGACAAAGTAGATCGCGGAAAAGATACCGATGGTAATTAGGTCTTTTCCTTTCAGTTTTTTGTCCGTACTCACTTCAGACATTGAAAATTCCTCCTTTTAGTTAGACTGCGCTAACCTGTAGACTTTTTGAAAGCGCCCCGCGACGCTTTCAATGATTATCATAGCAGACCTAAAAATTCTTTTCCGCTCCAATCGGCCTTTTTTGTTCCGATAGGACTTTTTACTTTTGTACGGTTTCTAAATAATTTACATTACTGTCTGCTTATAATTAAAGCACCTTTATCAGCTCACATCTGCCCTGGGAAACGCTATGGTCTTGTACTTTCTCTTTTTATTTTTCTGTCCTGTATCATTTTCCTGCAGGACAGATAAGTAGCGAGAAAATATCCGCCGTATACCAGGAAAAACAGCAGCGCCGTAAGCCCTATATGAGACGCAATATGCATATTCATAAATTCCTCTATGACCCCAGTGATCTCCCTGATTCCGAAGGCCGAAAGAATACCGGCCAAAAGGAAAGGAGCCAGGAAAAAGACCGAAATCTGCCTCAGCAAGGCTCCATATAACCAAGACTCCCTCGCCCCTAATTTCCGCAGAAGTCCATAGCGGAAAACATTGTCCGCCGTCTCCGTCATCTGCTTTAAAGACAGCAGAACCGCGCACACAAAAAGAAAGATCAGCCCGATATAGCAGCATAAAAAGACAAGCAGCGCACCTGTGCCATAGTACATTTCATTCAGCATATTTTTTTCTGTATAACGATATCCTTCTGTCTCCCATTCCAATCCAATGGGGATCATTTTCTGCAGCACTTCATCGGAATTTGTGCCTTCCTTATAGTTTACCAGCAGTACATTGGCATCTTTTCTTAATCCATTTGCCACCATATCCGGAACAATAATACTTCCCCTGTCATTGTTTCCTACAGAAGTCATCCAATAAGTTTCACTTAAAGCCTCCCTGGATCCGGCATGTAAAACAGTTCCGTTTACCGACACTGTATCATGCTTTTCCATAAAAGCATCAATGTACTGCCGTGTCCCTTTATAGTTACAATTCATGAGAAATTCCCCGTCATCCAGCTTTACCGGCTCTTTTCCCTGCATTTCTAAAGACTGGTTAAAATCCGAAACAGAGATCACATACACACATAAGTCCAAAATTCCCTCGTCTATAGACCATAGGGAAACATCCTGCCCAGAAAATAGATCTCCATAGGTAAGCTCTTCCTCGTACAGACTGATCTGGGCCATATCTTTGGCATAGGTCTCCATATCCACGCCTCTGGTTTTTAGGTATTCTGAAATGTCACAATCTCCCGCAATCTCTACATCTGTCAGCACATTCAGATCAAAGGGCAGCGCCTCCTTAGAAGCCTCATTCATAGTGATCGCCGAACTGGCCCCTATAGTAATGCCGCAGATGGAAACCACCAGCAAACCACAGATCACCGACAAAGTCAGAAAATCCATCCGTATCTTACCTGCGATCTGCCGGCTTAAAAATGTATTAAGCCCCTTTAAATAAATACCGGGTTTCCTCTACACTGCCGTAAGAAGTACAGCTGATACGGAGAAAAAAAATAGGACAACCCCCAGTGCCAAAAGGATACATTCCAGTTTAAACCATTGATTTTCCCGGCTTGGCAGGATCCCGTATTTTTTTATCAATATACAGGAAGAAGCCAGAAAGGCAATGGACAGCAAAAACAAAATCCCTTGTACAACCCTGTTTTTTATGGGGATACGGTCGTTTTTCCTCTCCGCAGTCAGCAGATCGATCAGCTTTACTTTCGATATTGTCCTGACATTAAACGCCATAACGATCAAGAATATCACCACAAAACAACCAATTGTTTTTCCAAAGGCGCTTATAGAAAAAATCATCCGATATTCTTCCAATTCCACTGCAAATAACCGCAGCGCCAGCAAAGAGAGCACCTGGGATAAAATAAGTCCCAGGCCCAGGCCGCAGAGCAAAGAAAGAGCTCCCACACAGAAGGTCTCTCCTACGAAAATCCCGGATATCCGTCCTTTTTTCATGCCCAGCAAGGTGTAGATTCCCAGCTCTTTTGTCCTTCGTTTTAATAAAAATTGATTGGCATAAAGGATGAGAAATCCAAGGACAAAGGCCACTATCACAGACAGCAGGGAAATAAAAATTCCCAGCTGGTCTGCAAGGAGCTGCTTGGTCATACTCAAATCTTTTAACGCAGGCTGCGATTCTATGGAATTAAACGCATAAAACATACTGACCGAGAGCATCAAAGTCAAAAAGTAGATGAAATAATCCTGGAGGTTTTTCTGTACATTTTTCAAGATCAGCTTAAATGAGGTCATTTTTTTCACCTCCCAGCACAGTGACCACTTCCAATATCCTGGAAAAAAATTCTTTGCGGCTGTCCTTCCCCCGGTTCAATTCGTGGAAGATCTTTCCATCTTTAATAAAAAGAATACGCCTGCAGTAGCTTGCGGAAAAAGCATCGTGCGTCACCATAAGAATGGTTGCTTTCAGGCGCTCGTTTAACTGAGAAAGCAAGGTCAAAAGCATCCTGGAGGAATGAGAATCCAGCGCCCCTGTGGGCTCATCTGCCAGCACAAGGGATGGATCTGTAACCATTGCCCTGGCCGCCGCGATCCGCTGCTGCTGGCCCCCGGACATCTCATAGGGATATTTTTCCAATACCTCTGTAATATTTAAGGCTTCCGCAATCCTCTGTACCTTGCCGTGAATCTTCAAGGGCTTTTCCTCTGCAATGGACAGAGCCAGGGAAATGTTTTCATACGCGGTCAGGGTGTCTAAAAGATTAAAATCCTGGAAAATAAAACCTAATTTTTTGCCGCGAAAATCAGAAAGCTTTCTGCCGCGCAGATTGGTAATATCCGTTCCGTCTACATAAATATGACCGCTTGTGACGCTGTCGATGGTGGAAATACAGTTTAAAAGTGTCGTCTTTCCAGATCCGGAGGGGCCCATAATACCTAAAAATTCCCCTCTCTCCACAGAAAAAGAAATATGATCCACCGCTTTCGTGAGATTGCCTTTATTTCCGTAATATTTTTGGATATCCTCCACTTTAAGGATCTCATCGCTCATATCATCTGCTCCTTTCAGGCATCACCGTGCAATACGTCTCTGCATCCGGCAGCGATCTTCCGCCTTATGTCATCCTGACGTCTAAACGGGATATCCTCTTTTTTCTGCTTCCACCCTATCATATTTTCCGAATATGTGCCATTATGTTGCCTTACAGTTTCCTTACCAAAATGTAAGGGAAGGATAATCCACTAAATACAATTTTCCATCATTCACATGGCGAACCAGTATAGACGTATGTTGATCGTAGAATCTTTTTGCCTCGTTGTCCTTCATACGAAAAATGAACTCTTAGGCAGACCACGCTTTATACCATTCGGCCTCTCTCAGAACAAGCTGACTAAGCTTTCTGCTGGAAAATGTAAGGCCACAATGGTTCCCCGGTCTTTTTCGCTTTTTATGGTAAGCTTGATATTCATACTATCGCACAGTTTCCTGCACAGATACAGGCCGATCCCTGTGGATTTCGGAAACCTCCGCCCGTTCTCTCCGGTAAAGCCTTTGTCAAAAACCCGAGGCAGATCAGCGGCATCGATCCCAATCCCATTATCCTGAATGTACAGACAAATCTCATTTTTTCCCACCTTTCCGGAAAAGGTAAGCCGAAAATCCTCCCGGCGGTATTTTATAGCGTTGGACAGGATCTGTCCAATGACAAAAGTGCAGCTTTTCATATCCGCGCAGAAGGAAACCTGGGGCAGATCCATTTTCAGACGGCCTTTCGCCTGAATAATAGCTTTCGAATAGTTCTTTACCGCTGCATTTACAAGGGTCTGTAAGGTCGTAGGCTCTACCTTAAAATCCTTCTCCGTCTGGCTGCTCCTGGCATAATATAAAACCAATTCTACAAGATGATCGATCTTACGCAGTTCGTCATCGATTCTAAGGGTAACCACATTTTTTTCATTTTCCACAATAAGCCGCGCAGAGGTGATAGGCGTCTTGATCTCATGCACCCAGGCGTCTATAAACTCCCGATAATCCCGGCTGTGTTCTTCCATTTTGGCAATCCTGTCATTTTCATATTTGCTGTTGGTTCGAAGAAGCTGAGTCAAAATCTGCCCGTCTAAAAAATCCGGACGCTCCGCGATTTCCATTAAAAGAGTTTTTTCATCTAACTGATCGGAAAGAGCAAAAAGCCGGTCATAATATTTTTTTCTGCGATAAAAATCCCATAAAAAAGAGCTGCAAAAGGCAAGAAGAAAAATGACTCCCATAAAAATCCCCATGAGAACCGGGATCTCTATCAGCCAGGCCATTCCTAAAAAAATCAGCTCTGCCGCTATAAAACACACCAGAGAAAAAATCCTGTCCGAGAAAAAGCTTTATCAAAGCGGAA
>DWYZ01000049.1 GCA_019118425.1 Candidatus Blautia faecavium
GTATAGTTTTTCTCCATAAATTTCACCTGAAAAAGCCTGGTATTTTCATCAAATGGGATTTCCAGATTATTTTTTTCATACTGTTCCTGTAACATATGTCTCCTCCTGATCACATACGAGAGAAAGCAGAAATTCTGCCAAGCGTTCAATAGGTTCCGGCTTTTCAGACAGTTCTTTTCCTGTCAGACCCTCATTCATAATTTTTGAATCTGCTTCAAGGCAAACTGATTTTCGGAAAGCCGCAGACTCTGAATAAACTGTGTCATAACCGTTCCCATAGCACAAGAACATCCCTCATTGGCCTGATGTATTTTTCCGCTGACCATCAGCTTCACCCCATCTTTCAGACTATAATACTTCTCAGGAATATCCTTCAGAGTCCAGGTTTCCTGAAAAAACTGATGAGTAAATTTTGATAGCATCATATCATTTAAAACATTTTCTTTGCCGCCAAAATATCCGGTAAAATCTCCCGGATGATCCATACCTAACTGCCGGTGAAGTCCATAGTTCGATTCATCGGAATCAATTACTAAAACCTCTTTTCCCCGTCTGGCCAAAGCTTTGGCCAACAGGCTGGTTATTGTACTTTTTCCGCAGCCGCCCTTTCCGCATATTGTTATCTTCATCTGCATATCTCCTTATTTTTTTTATTGCTTCAACTCATCCAGATACGATTCCAGTACAACTCCTTCCGGTATCGTAAATCCGCATTGATCGCATACACTGTCTCCAATGGTCTGACTATCTCTCTCAAATACTTCAATTCCATCTTTCGCTCCGCATTTTGGACAGTCGATTTCTTTGATCACTGCCATTTTGCGGATATCCTGGCAATCCGCGAATACGATCATTTTCTCACCTGCTTTCTATGAAATTCACTTTTGCTGCTTTTTACATCGACCTGCTCCTCTCATATGCCCAGATTATCTATGATCTCTTTTAATGCTGCCCTGACCGGTGAATCTGCAGGAAGCTGTACCGTAGGGCGTCCTTCACAGTCAAAGCGGTAAACATCCTCATCCTGGGGAACGACTCCCAGCAGCTTAAGCTTCTGCTTTTCAATTTCTTCCATGGTTCCTCCATCCAGCTTTCCTCCCGGTGCCCGATTTACGATCAGACCGATTTTTTTTGGATGGAAATTCAGTTCATTCATCAATGCCGCAATCCTTCCAGCCGCCTGTACTCCTCTCCGTGAGCAGTCGCTGACCAAAATCGCAATTTCCATATTAGGAAGAATTCCTCTGCTGATATGCTCCATACCTGCCTCGTTATCTACTACAACATAAGGGTAATGGCTCTGCAGCTTCTGTACCTGCGTCTGTACGATTCCGTTTACAAAGCAGTAACAGCCCTGCCCCTGAGATCTGCCCATCACCATCAAGTCATAATCCTCTTCCTCTGTTAGAGCGTCCGAAAGCCTGCTTTCCAGATAAGCCGCTTTGGTAATTCCAGAAGGGATTTGATACTTTGGATCTACGCCGGCCCTTTCAATTTCTTCCCGGAGTTCTCCTAAAGTTACTCCCACTTCTACTCCTAACACTTCATTCAAATTTGCATTTGCATCCGCATCCACTGCCAGAACCGGCCTTTTCCCTGTCTCACAGAGATACTGGATCAACAAACCGCACAGCGTGGTCTTTCCCACACCGCCTTTTCCTGATACTGCAATAATATGTCCCATATAAATCCTCCTATGAAAAACACCCGGTCAGACGGCTTGCTTTCCGGGTGCTTCCTTTCTACTGAGTTTTAAATATAAACCTCGCAGTCGTCTTCTACTTTCTTACAGTTTTTGCGTACCTCCTGCATCACTTCCTTTGGGTTCTGTCCCTCTTCAAACTCCACGTTCATCTTCAGCATCATGAAGTTTATGCTGGCATCCTTTACTCCGGCTGTATGCTTTGCAGCATCCTCCATTTTGTCGGCACAGTTAGCGCAGTCCACATCGATCTTATAGCTCTCCTTCATTTTTAAAATCCTCTCTTTTCTTATTACAATTAAACATTTTCTTAATTGTTATCTTCATCATATCCACTTTCTTTTCCCCAATCAACACTTCCAGAGCACATCCTTCCGTTTGGGCAAACAGTTCTGCTGATCGGGCAAAATTTTCGTGGTTAATCGAACGAATTAGCTAAAGATTCTATGAAACGCCTTTTTTAGATTGTGCTGTTTCAAAATATTGGGAATGCACTTCGGTCCATAGGGATTCCTGCCATTTTTACAATCCGATCCAGGCCAATGGCCGCAATAGTAACCACACTTTCCCCATGGATAAAATCTGTGGCGCTGGCGTCAAAAAGAACATTTCCCTGGGCAGGAAATTCCTCGTCCCCGTCCCAGAAAAGGAAGCGCACGGGAATACACGTAAAGGCTTTCAGTTCATAACCGACATCGGACCAGGGCAGTTTCTTTCCTCCAAGCTTCTCACAGGCCTGGGACAGTTCTTTTACATGGCCGCTGAACATTCTGGAAAATGGTCCGATCACCCCTTCCTGGAAGGCTTTTGAAAAAGGTGAAGTATCCTTCAGCCGGTCAAAGCGTACCCAGTCATCTTTATAACGGGCCAGGGGTGATACATAGCCAAATAGGGTATAGACATTCAGCCTTTCATAGCAGGTCACAGGATCATGGTCCTCCATGGCAATGATCATCCCATTTTCTTTATGGATTCCCAGCCTTCTTCCGAAATGACAGATCGTCAGCCAATCTCCTTCTTCCTTTAATTCCGGCAGCCTTTTTTTCAGTTCTTCCTGATCCATTTTCAGGAACTTCTCCCGCCACTGCTCACACCACCTTTCGTAATTATTGGTTTCCTCCATCTGAAAATCTTCCATCATTTCCCTTGTCTCCCATCTTATCCATTGTTTTCATTTCTCTGTTCATGTACGCCATCATCTGCGTCAGGGGAAGCTCTGCCGGACAGACATGCTCACAGGCATGGAATTCATCCCCTTTCTTTTGCCAGCATATGAAGGATTTCTGCCAAATCCCCGTCCAGACCGTAAGACTTATCCCGGATCTCATCCGGAATAAAAATCTCACCCAGATTGACCGTCACATAAACTGCCTGTGGCTCTCTGGCTGCCAGCCGCATAAGCGGCGCTTTGATCAGCTGGTTTCTCCAGCCTATGCCCAGCTCCAGGATTGCCAGTTTCTTTTCATGATATTGTTCCAAAAAAGCCTCCAGACGCTTCTGGCTCTCAGTCTCAGGTATAAAATTCCTGTCCATCTCCATATGGACCTGCATAGACCCGCCGCAGACCGGACAATGTGGTATCAGTTCAGAGGGGATTTTCCCTTTCCGCTCTGTTTCTGCCATCTTCTCTGCCAGGTCTGCCCAGGGATAGACCTTCTCATGACAGCGGGCAGCGCACTGCATAGTCAGCCAGTTGCCTTCCACTTCACAAATCTTCTCCGGTGCAAATCCGCACATTTCAAAATGGCATTCCCCATTGGAGGTAATAACAAAGTAATCCTTTTTGCCGATAAGTTTTTTCAGATCAGTCATCACCCGGGATTCCTGATATTCCCCGCAGTAGTGATGGACCAGGCGGCTCCAGAATCCCCATTTTTCCTCCTCGGAAGGCCACCTGGCTCCCATTCCCTGAAGGATACATTGAATTCCATATTTTTGCTTCAGGTCCCCAAACAGCTCTTCAAAAGCCTGGTTATCCGCAAACAAGTGGAGTCCCTCCGTAATAGACAGGCCGTTGCTGGCGCCGATCAAAACCGCATCGGCTTCTTTTATTTTTCTTGCTGCTGGCTTATACATTTGCACATCTTCCTTTCCTATATATCTCCCTAATGCCCGGCTTTCACTAAATTTTGAACTACACTGTCCTCACAGAAAATTCCTTCTTTTTTACGCCTTGCAATAATATCCGCGAACTGGGGCAAATACTGTTCGTGAGCCACCAGAAGTTCATCCAGAACCCTTTTTGCTTCTGCGCCGTCCGGTATCAGAGGATTTAATGCAAAAGCCTGCAGAAGGCTTCCGTAATCCCCGGTAAGGGCTGCCTTTATCGTACACTGTTCCATGGCTTTCATCATCCGCAGAAGCCCCTGGACTGCCCCCGGCATCTCACCGTAAGCAATAGGCGATGCCCCTTTTGCAGAAATCACGCAGGAAACTTCTGCACAGCAGTCTTTCGGAAGGCAGTTCACTGCCCCCTTATTCTCTGTATTGACCACCATAATGCTGCCTTTATCATTATGGATCGCACTGATGCATTCACATGCCGTGTCACTGTAATATGCGCCGCCCCTCTTGTTCAGTTCCGGCGGCATCGTATGCAGGGAAGGGTTTCGATAAAGTTCAAACAAAGATTCTTCCGTCTCTAAAACCTGCTCCGCCCTGGTAGCATGAAGTTTAAAATCCTGCAGGCTGTGTTCCAGCATTTCCTCAGCGCTGAAATAGTATCTATGGTATCCGCAGGGAATCATATGCATAGATCTCAAAAGTTCCATATCCATGGGCTGCTGATAAATATTCACCGGAGTGCCTCCGTCTTTATCATTAATAAACTCCAGGATCTTATCTGTAACTTCCCTGCCCTGCTTATCCCAAACACGATGCCAGTGAAAATGGTTCAGGCCGCCAAACCGGTAAGTGAATTCTCCTTCTTTTTTCCCCAGCAGGGCCGGCTCTTTCATCATGGCGATCGTTGGGACATTACATAATCCCATACATTTTTTCCAGCCCATTTTTTCTATAACTGCTTCTGTGACCATACCGCTTGGGTTAGTGAAATTCATAAGCCATGCGTCAGGGCAAAGCCTCTCCATGTCCCTGATGATATCCCGGATCACCGGAATGGTGCGCAGCGCTTTAAAAATTCCTCCGGCACCGTTGGTTTCCTGTCCAAGCATGCCATGGAGCAGCGGTATCCTTTCATCCTTGATCCTTACATACAGTCTTCCCACCCGAAACTGGGTGATCACGAAATCCGCATCCGGCAGCGCTTCCTTTCGATCCAGTGTAGCATGGATCTTTGTTCTAAGCCCTGCCGCCTCCCACATACGCCTAGACAGATCCCGGATTACAGAGAGATGTTCTTCCCCCTCCGGGATATCCACTAACCAGATCTCATCAATGAGAAGTTCTTTGCTTCTTTTTATAAATCCGTTCATAAGTTCCGGGGTATAGCTGCTGCCCCCGCCTATCACCACGATCTTAAGTCCCATATCATTCACTCCTTTTTGCAGCGTCTTTCAGCACCTTTGCAATATCTCCCTTAATGACCATTCCTTTTTCCTCTATGTCTCTGGGCAGAAAATCATATTGGTTATTCACTGCGATGTACTGAGCTTTGGGAAAACTCAGGGTCAGGTTCCAGAATGGTTCCTGGATAAACATAGGGGTCAGACGTCCAACGCCCAGTTCCAGGAAAAGTATTTTTTCGTCTTTATGTTCTAAAATGTAACGGGAGACTTTTTCATACTGCTCTTCATACTTTTTCCCCTGAAGGAAATTTCCGTATCCACGGACCCAGGGAAAGGCTTCACCGCCGCAATGGGGACACCTGGGAATCAATTCTGTGGGAACAGCAGTACCTTCTCCCATAGCTTTTATCATCTTGCTTACCGGCTTCACCGCATCCCAGGTTTCATCCGTACAGCATTTCGTGCACTGAAAAAAGCGATGATCTCCCTGGATTTCCGCCACTTTTTCCTCTGAATAGAGTTTTACAAACTGGGTATCCTGATTGGTAGTAATGACAAAAAAATCTTTTCCCTGTAAAAGGCTGTCCAGATCTCTATAAGGCTCCCGGATTTCAGCAGTCTGAGTCGTATAGAGAAAAGTGGCAAGATAGCCCCAGAACTCTTCCCGGCTGTCCCACTGGCGCATCATACCGTCAAAAGCTCCTTTAAAATGGTATTTCTCTGTAAATTTTCCAAAATATTTTCGGTAGGAGGCATTGTCCTCATAATAAAAATCCCCTCCTTTCGTAAACGGTATCGGTTTCTTTTAAATTCAATTGTTTTATTATTTGGTTGAGTACTTTTTCACTTATTAATAAATTGGATTCACTAAATAGTAAAGGCCGTGTAAACAATCATTTTTGG
>DWYZ01000007.1 GCA_019118425.1 Candidatus Blautia faecavium
CAACCGCCCAAGCGGCTCGCGGACTATACCGCCGGTAGGGAATTCTGTTCTCTTATCCAGATCCAGTCACCCTGCCCCGAAGAAATTTTCTTTTTTCGTAGGTTATTATAACCCTATATCCCTACAATTTCAATATCTTTTTTGAGAAAAATACTTTTTCTATAAAAACGTGTTTCCTAATACAGAATATTATATTACGACAGAAGAACGCTGGCTATAGGAGAATATTTCGAATACACCTTCTTCCCCTCCACCACACGGTAAGCGCGGACCTTGTAGCAGGCGGTGCTGCCTTTTTTCAGGCTGGTGCTTTTATGTACGAATGTCTTGGTTCTATTATTTGCGATCGTGCCTGCTTTTTGATATTTTCCCTTTTTTGAGGCGCTGTAATAAATTTCATAGCCGCTGGCTCCTGCCACTTGCTTTAAGGTAAGATTTACTCTGTTGGTCCCGGATTTTTTTACAGAAGAAATTCCAGGAACAGTAAGAGCCGGCTGGATTTTTTTCACAGAACTATATTTGCTGTAGAGGACTTTTCCGTCAGTTTTCTGATAAGCTCTGATCCTAATGGCATAGGTCCGCCCAGTCTTTAAGCCTTTTAATGTGGCAGAAGACACATTTCCCACATTTTTCCGCACAGTTTTTCCGTTTGGAGCTTCTAAAGTGTAGATCACATAGCCGTCAGCGCCTTCCATCTTATTCCAGGACAAAGCGGCTGAACTATAATTGAAAGTAATCTTTGTTATTTTAGGAACTGTACCTGTAATATCCGGCTTCTCCTCTCCCGGCTGGGAGCTGGTTCCTCCTTTTACGGTAACTGGAAGAGAAAGAGATTTTCCCATAAAAGATGCGGTTAAGGTGGTTTTTCCTTCCTTTAGGCCATTAAGCTTACCGCCTTCCACAGAAGCTACCGAACTGTCCCCGATCCGCCAGTTGACCGTCCCTTTTACCGAAAGCCAGCCTCCCTGCCATGCCCCGGAGGTTTGGATACTGGTACTTACCGTTGGCAAAGAAACAGAAGCGCCCTGGGATACGGTACAATTTTTCGCGTTTGTCGTAAGCTGCGCCCCGATAATATTGGAGTTTAATATTTCAATCTCTGTCAGCTGATTTCCATCCACTGCCTTTGTCTCAGGCGCCGTGCCTGTGGGAGAACGGAATTCCTGCACCCAGTAATGACAGCCATTATAATACACATGTCCAATACCCACAGCCGTATAATCCGGACTTAACATAGCTCTTCTATGACCCTGTCCAGCATAATTTTCATTGGTCTCCTTCCATCCTTCAAACACGCTTTCACCGGACGGATACCCTGCCGCTATATTTTCCGCCAGGGCATAATAGCTGCCCTCAAATGCGGTAAAACACAGTGTTCCATTCGGCCTGTTGTGGCCATAATAAAGGGCGATCTCCGCTGCTCTTAGCATTGCTGTTTTTTCCAGTTCATAGTCGTAGGTGAGGGGCTTCAGATTTTTATAGACTGTTTTTGTCTGGTTATCTGGATTCCACACCCAGGCTTCCTTTCCTGCCCGGAAAGCATTGACCAGCTTCAGCATGTCACGGGCTTCGCTCTGCCCATAGCGCACGCTTATTTTCACATTTGTGGTACTGTCCGCCCAGATTACTCCCGCCCCTGCTGCCAATACCAGCATAACAGCCAAAAAGGTCAGGCACATTTTTTTCATAAACCTCTTCATTTTCATTCCTCCTGATGATTTCGTATTTTCATTTTAACGGTACCTCTCTGTCTGCGTCAATCATTTTCTAAGAATACTCAATTCCATTCCAAAAATAACTGTTTCTCTTATTCTCTGATTGCTATTTTCTGTCAACACAGGTATAATAGAGAAGTACACATGAATATTTTTTCTGAAACGGAGGTAATCCTATGGCAGTATTAGATGGATGCGAAAGCAAATTCAGAACACCGGAACCAGAGGACATGGTTTGTCCGAAATGCGGCAGGACCGTAGAAGTTTTTACATTGAGAGGAAGGATCACAGAGGATACTCCCTGCGAATGCGGATACGTTTTTGAACATCAGCAGCTTGACTCTCCTAAGGTGGAGAAAAAGCCGGAATAAGCCAAATAGACGCTTCACTGATCCGGTAAAAAAACAGATAGGAAACAATTCCCCCTGCAGTAAAACAGGCGGTTTCTTGTTTCCTATCTGTTTTTTCTCATCCAGCTTTTTTCTGTTTTTATAAAACCCTGTTATCTGTCTTCAGCTCTCATAACTTTCCACCTTCGTATAGGTTCCGCTGATACTTTCTATTCCGCTTACCGTCACAGTTCCCGAAGAGACTGTCATATAAGCTCCGGAAAGATTGGTTCCCGTAAAGCGGTATCCATTTCCCGAGTCTTTCTGAAGATATCCACGCAGATACGCCATGCTTCCGTCTGTATAGTATACGGATACCTCCACTGTACCGCACTCCTGTCCGGAATAGGCATTTTCACAGGACACATCTGTATATAGACTTACACTCAGCTCCACTGTCCGTTCTCTGTCCACATAGGAATAGGCCCCTGCAAAATCCGTATAAATTGTTTCCGTGGCATCCGTCTCATCCATGGTTTCCAGCAGCTTGGCGATATTGCGGTTTTCATAATCATTAAACACTTTTTCATCGAAATCCTCAGCTTCCACTGTTCCCTTATACCAGGATTTCTCATTAAAATAATCCTGAATCTCTGTTATGACAAATTTCCGTCCTCTTCTGGCATAAATTTCATTAATAGCCATCTGCTTCTGCGGTTCGGTCAATCCGTACATTGTCTCATAGGAAATCTCTTTTCTGTCAGAATCCGGAAGGATATAATAGTCCGCAGACCGATCCAGCCCGGACACAAGAACCTTCCCGTCAGTAATCGCTGCTTTCGCTTCCGTTGTCCATGTTCCAAATGTTAAGATTCCTCCCAGTACTGCAATGACAAATACTTTCGTGGCAAAAAACTTTTTCTTGTTTTTCATAGAGCGCCCTCCTCTCTATTTTTTCTGAAAATGCATGTATAGCTTAATAAATCTTTTTCTTTTTTAACAGTATAGCATTATCGTCAGAAAATCTGTAATCTCCGATATACATAGCATCCGAGCGAAGACCTGCCATTTATTCAGCCAGATCCTTCCTCTTTGCTGCCGGACTTAACCTGGCGAGCAGCGGTGCAATTTTGCATTAAAGGTTCACCCTTTGAATCCAAATAATCTTTTAAGTCATACTGACCCGGGACCAAGCAGCAAGTCCGTGTTTCGGATTTGACAGGCAATTTATCCGCAGCTTCGATTATCCCAAGATGTATAAACACAGGATAAAGGTAACTGGCGCCGAAGCATCCCAGCTTCTTAGGGCCGGAAACAGGAACTCCGTTTTTCTTAAGTTCCAGAGCTTTCTGGAATGCTACATTTACCGTAGACCGGGTGATAGATTTTCCCTTTCTGCTGATAAACATTTCATTTCCCCTGATCCGGTAGACAAAATCCAGCTTCTGTGCAGTATAAAAAACAAAATTTTGGAATAAACAAAGAGTTTCCCACAAAAGATCCATCACTTCTGACAGACTGGAAAAAAACTCCTCCTTTCTTTTACTCTGCAATTGTTCTATCTGTACGGTTAATCTTAAAATTCCCTGTTTTTGCAGATCATTCATAAAAAGCTCCGGAGAATCAAACTGCTGCTCCATACTTTCCTTTTCTTTCCCCAATTTCTTTTCATCTTTTGTTTTCGACATGCCATGTCCCCCATTTTCCTTCTTCTGCAGACCGCGCCCTGCCTTACCTTACAGGCAAAACAGGTGTTAAAATCAGATGCCAGCGCCATTCCCATCCTATTGTTTTATGTTTCCCGCTCACAACAAAATTGTTGTGCATAATTAGTTTCGTGATTTCAAATATTTACCTTTTATGTTTCTTATTATTCGCATAATTTTCCTTTTGATTTTACGCTTTAATTGGGTATTTGTCAAAAAATTTCAACAATATTCGTTTCCTATTTTTTATAAAAAAACCGTTAGTATCTGGTCCCCTATCCGTTCATTAAGTAGATACCAGATAATAACGGCTTTTCTCTATTCGGTATTTTCTTCCGCTCCATATAGGCAGCAGCAATATCTCTTTGCGGCAGCAAATAGTCAACGGAGGGGCAACTGGCAATTAAGCTTTCCTTCGTAAAGCCTAATTTCTTATCGAATCCCATTGGCCTTTATTCACACAGCGAGTACATGGTTCTGATATAGCAAATTACGTATCCCTTATTCAACAATTCCCCACAAATACATGCTTCAGATACTTTTTTGCAGTCCCGGCAAGGCTGTACACCGTTTCCACCAGCGTTGCCTTTGTCTGCTGCATATGATAACGCGGAAAGAAACGGGTGACATGAAGGGGAATGGAGGGGTTTATAGCTGCAATCCATTGCGCCTCTTCTTCCATCTCCTCTTGGCTGTCATTTTCTCCCGGAATAATGAGAGTGGTAAGCTCAATATGACAATGGCCTGCTGCATGCCGGATAAAATCCTGTACAGTTTTTAAATCCCCTCCCAGCTTTTTATAATACTCAGCCCGAAACCCTTTAAGGTCAATATTCATAGCGTCTATATAAGGCAAAAGCTCTTCAAGTACCCAAAGAGCAGCGGATCCATTGGTAACCAGCACAGTTTTCATCCCTGTTTTTTTAACCAGCTTCGCTGTATCTCTCACATATTCATAGCCCACCAGCGGTTCGTTGTAAGTAAAAGCAATGCCTATATTTCCCCGGTTTTGGTACTGTCCCGCCAGTTCTGTCAATTCTTTTGGGGAAACATAGCGAAGGTCTTCTTTCTCGTACCGTACCATGGATATTTCATGATTCTGACAGAAAGGGCAGCGAAGATTACAGCCAAAGCTTCCCGCCGAAAGTATCAGGCTCCCCGGAGCAAATATTTTTAACGGCTTCTTTTCAATGGGATCCAGGGCAAGAGAAGTCAGAAGCCCATAATTTTTACTTACCACTTTCCCTCCTTCATTGCATCTTGCCCGGCAGATCCCGTATTGTCCAGGAGCAAGAAGGCATTTATGCATACATACTTCACACAAGGCTTTCATTCTTCCGCACCCGCCTTTCTAAAAATGCCGGATTACTTCGAAGCGTTCTAATTCCGCCTTTTCCCCTTCCCTGATTCCTGCCTTTCTTTTGGCAATGGAAATCTGTTCCTCCACCGTATCTACCCCTTCCAGATTTGGCAAAAGAAGGCCGCGGCGGCTTCCTTTCGTGACAACGACTCCATAGCGTTTTACATCCAGCTCCTTTGGAGAAGTAATTTTTTCTGTTTCTCCCAATACGTCCACTGTAATCGTCAGCTTTGAAAGCTCTTCCTGTCTTACAGGCGAAAAACGGGGATCCCGGGAACAGGCGCTGATTGCATTGTCAATGATCTCTTCCGCCAGTGAAGTGCGTACCGGATGGATGGTGCCGATACACCCCCGAAGCCTTCCTTCTTCCTTTAACGAAACAAAAGCGCCGGCCCTCTTTTCATATAATTCATCAGGAAGTCCTAAAGGGACGGAAAGCTTTTCTCCTGACTTTACATAAAGTTCAATGGTTTTTCGTGCCAGGGATACAAAAGCATCCTCCTGTTTTCTCTGTTTTTCCAGGCGTTTTCTTTCCTTTTCTTCATACTGCTCTAAAAAATTTCTTTCCTCATCCTGTCCTTTTACCAGGTACCTGCAGATTCCATAGCCCACTCCGAAGGGGCCTTCATAGGACAGTTGTTCCGCCTCCACTGCCATTTTATCCAATGCTCCCGCCATTATGGCGAAGGACCGATGGCCGCATTCTCCAGCCCTTTCACAGAAATCCTCAGAGAACTGAAAAAGTCCCCCGAAATCTCCTTTTCCCATTACCTCCATGATCCTGGCATCATATTCGGGCCCCTCCCTGCGGTATCCGTATGGCCCGTCCTCCTTCAGATAATGGGACAGATCGCCGCTTCCTATAAAAACGGCTCTCCGATTCAATTCCCTGCTTACATCCTGGATACACTTTCCCAGGGCATAATGTGCGGTAAGAGGAAGGCCGGACAAGCCGATCCGCACCAGCTTATAATCTTTCCAATACTGATCGATAAAATATAAGGGAACCATGGTGCCATGATCCAGCTTTTTCTCCCTCTCTCCTAAAGTGCCTGCAGGAATTTCTCTTTCCTCGGAAAGGCTGACAAGCGCTTCTATAAATTCGCTGTCATACTTGATTTTTATCTCCACCTTTCCGGCTCGGAACTGACGGAAATCCCCCTTTGCCTCTTTTCCCGGAGAAATGTGGAAGTAATCCGCATACATGACCTGATGGGGAGAGCTTAGGATGATGGTATCCGGTTTCAGCCGCCCCACTTCCTCAGCTGCTCTATGATACGCCTTTATAGTAGCGCTTATTTTTTCTTCCTCTCCCTTTCCGATCTCCGGCACGATAAGCGGGGGATGAGGCACCATAAATCCAGCAAGTATTCCCATAAAAAACACCTTCCCTTCTTTTTTAGACTGCTCGTTTCCTATCCTAATTATAACAACTGTATCTATATAAATCCATCTGCTTTTCCCTGCACTGCCCCACGCTATTTTCTAAAAGAGAAAAATTCTCTTTATCTCTGGTTGACATTACAAATTGTCCGCCATAATATGAATTACGGACGAACCAGGAGGCTGCAGCCCTGCCATTCCAGGTATGCAGCCTCCTAAAACTGTTCCACTTTATTATTGTACCGCTTCCAGATCCTTCTCTGTAATGGATTTTCCGTTAATCACCTTTGTGCTGTCTCCGCTTTCCAGGGAAATCACCCCTTCATTGATCAGGTTGACAGCTTCTTCATGTTTTTCCTCATCCCAAGAATATCCGGTAAGTTTCCAATTTCCCGTTACCTCTGGTACCTCCAGTGTTCCTCCTTTGACATTGACAATATAGTCACCGATCATCTCTCTTACGCCGCCAAGTTCTCCCCGGACATCGATCTCAAGGAGCTTCGGAAGTTCTTCTCCTTCTTCATAGACCGCTCCCGGAGCTAAAAGCTGCGTGGTGGCACGATAATTGTTGACTGCGATGGTAAGAACATCATCATCCTTGATCTCTGTACCATCCATACGTTTCAGATTCTCAATTCTGCTTCCCGGCTCTTTAGAAATATTAATGTCATAGGTTACACCGCTGAACATATCATAAAGATACCCTGGCATTTCCGGATTAAAAGAGATCGTTAAATCCCCTTCCTGGAAGGTATTGTAATAGGAAGCACTCCATTCCATATACTTTTTCAGCTGTGCGCCTGTCATCTCCAGCTTATATAAAGTATTTCCGAATTTGTAGATCAGTGACATATCGCATTTGCGGATATCCCCTTCCTCCATATTCGCATTATCTGCAAAAAGCGCTGCGGCTGATACATCCGCTCCTGAATAATACAGCTGTACTTCATTGATAAGATCCATCAAGGGAGTTTCCTGGATACGTGCCTGAGGGATACCTTCAATTTCATTTTCCGGGACAAGATCTCCTCCCACTAATTTTCCTACCACCTGGTTCGCATCTTCTTTTGCTTTCTCGTCAGCCCAAGAAAGCTCTTCCATAAAGGCTTCATCCGGAGCGTAATCTGCCATCTTAAGGCTTTTAGAGGTTCTCTCTGCAATCTCGTATTGTCCGTCTTCCCCCTTTTCCAAGGTAAAATTCACCTGTGCCATGGTCTGCGCCGCATCTTGATTTTCGACAATCAGCACATCGTTGACTGTGGTGCCTTCCACCAATTTGTGTTCATGGGCTGCAATGATCAGGTCAATTTCCGGACAAGCCTCCGCCAGATCATTGACTCCGGAATTTGCTACGTCATACTCATTATTTTCCCCCATATGTTCCGCTGCAATGATCAGATCCACATCATCTCCGATTTCATCAATGATCTTTCTCGTCTCTTCTACTGGGTCGGATGCCACATATTCTCCGTCTTCACCAGACCAACGGCTAATGTTCGGGGTTACCATTCCAATTACCGCAATCTTGACTCCGCCGCGCTCCAGAATCGTGTAGCCATCTGCCAAAGGCTCACCCTCTGCATCCCGGACATTTCCTACCAGTGTGGTTGCTTCTTGCTGTGCAATCAACCTCTTTAGGATATCCAGCCCCTGGTCATATTCATGATTTCCAGTCACCCACACATCGTAATCCATCAGATTCATCCCTTGGATCATTGGATGGAGTTCATCTTCCAGAAAAAGCTCTGCCGAATTTCCCTGTACGCTGTCTCCCACATCAATCAATACCGTATTGTCGTTACGCAGCTCTTTTACCGCCGTCTGGATCTGTGCCATACTTCCTGCTGTGCTTTCTTCATTGATCGCATAATCATATGGATCAAATTTTCCATGGAGATCACTGGTGGCTAAAATCTGAATATCCACTCTATCTTTTGTCTCTGCCGCAGATACGGTTTCCATTCCAAAACAGGTTCCTCCAAGGATCACCGCACCCATAATCGCTCCTATCGCACAAGTATACTTTTTGTTCACGTTTCTAATTTCTCCTTTCCTGTTTGTCCGCCCCATATTATCAGATCTTGTTTAAAACAAACACCTTACTTAGGTTAAGTGTTTTTTAAAAGCGGGTTAAAAGCGGAAATAAAAATTTATCCCGCGAAAAGATAAGTCTATAAACGCTTACTTTTCACGGGATAACCTTATTCTCAGGATAGCTCTTACAAACTAACAGGTTCATAAAATTGTCAATTCCCATGCTGCCCATCCTGCAAAATTATCTTTAGAACAACAGCTGTATGTTAGTTTCAGCACCCAAAATATTCTTCAATTTCCTTCATCCGCTGACTCTGCGCCACTCCGAACGGACATCGGTCGTCACAATGGCCGCACTGCACACAGGCGGAAGCTTTTACGTCCAGCTTTTTATAATGATCCGCCGCCAGCTGATCCCCTACTTTCGCCAAGTCATAATATTTATTTACCAGCCCTACCTGTATCCCCATAGGACACGGCTGGCAATGGTTGCAGTATACACAGTTTCCTGCAATCTTCTCTGCCGTAAAGGTGGCAATGACCGAATAATCCTTTTCTTCTCGGGGCGCCTGTGAAAAGCCTAAAAGAGCTTCCAGATCCTCCATATTCCTTACACCCGGCACTGTCGTCAGCACGCCTGGACGGTCAAGCACATACTGCAGACACTGATACCGGGTAAGGGCAGTTTTAAAGGGAGAGGTCTTTGCGTCTAAAAGCTGGCCTCCGTGGAAAGGTTTCATGACAGAAATCCCCACGCCTTCCTTCTCACATCTGCGGAAAAGAGCTGCCCGCTCGGATACAGAGCCGATCCCATATTCGTCTCCTTGTTCGTAATCATAAGCTGCATTGATGCTGAACATCATCATGTCAATCAAACCTGTATCCAGGATATGCTGCGCCACTGAGGGCGTATGGGAGGAAAATCCAATGTGCCTTACCACACCCTGGCTTTTCAGCTCCTGAATGTAATCCAGCACACCTCCTGAAACGAGAGCTTGGTAATCACTGATCTCATCCACACAGTGCAGAAAACCCATATCTGCATAATCCATGCCCAGGGCACGAAATTCCCAGTCCGTCATCCTTTTGATCTCTTCCAGATTTCTTGTCCATGCGTATTCGCCTTTTTCATTAAAAGCAGCCCCAAAATGCATCTGACAGACAATTTTATCTCTCTGTCCTTTTATAGCCTTCCCAAAGGGCTCAAAAATCTGATTTCCGGAAGCGCACAGATCAAAATAATTGATCCCATTGTCGATCGCCTTCTCAATCACGCTTTCGATTTCTTTCGGAGAGGCTTTATGGAGGCCTCCGCCCATACCAATTCCCAGTACGCTGATCTGCTCATCCCCGTGGGGCAGTTTCCTGTATTCCATTTTTTCTCCTTTCTGACGCACTTTACTCACGAAGTACGTTGGCTGCGTCAATAATGGCAAATGTGAAAGTTTACTTTCACACTTCGCCTTTCTTTTTTGCAGTATCTACTTTATATGTCTATAATGGGCCCAGTCCAAGTTAAATTTCAGATATCAGAGACTATAGGCCTTTACCGCTCTTTCTTTTGACTTAAGAAAGTGTTTCCATATTATGTTTTATACTGCCTTAGCTGTTAATAGGATGTTTTTTACGAAAGCAATTATAAATCCTTGAGTGGACTCCAGGTCAATAGGAATTTTTTTGCTTCCCGCGCAGATCATATTCAAATAGTAGTTTCTGCCAAATTGCAGAACATTCCTTTTCACGCAATACTAATGAATATTTATACACGCATTTTAAAGAACAAAAAGGTGAAAAAGCCCTTGATCTAGACGAAATTGTAGAACAAGAGCCGCCAAAAAGGAGAACAAGCGAAAAAAATCCGCAAAGGTGCCCTTTACGAACACATTTCCCAAAAGTTATGTAAACCTTTGTCATAAAAGAAAAATCCAGGAAACCCGCATGTTTCCTGGATTTTTTGCTCTCAGTCGAAGCGACAAGATTCGAACTTGCGACCTCTGCGTCCCGAACGCAGCGCTCTACCAAACTGAGCCACGCTTCGTCAACTGCAAGAGCTATTATATTAATTTTTTAGGGATTTGTCAATATCAAAATTTCAATTTTTCTAAAATATTTCGATTTTCCTGCAAAAATCCTGCTGCTTATAGGGAGATAAAGCCTTTTCCCCTCAGACAGGCTTCCACTTCCATGATGTCGTCCACATGAATCACCATAATGGGACGGCCCGTTTCCCTGTTAAAAGAAAGATACAGATAATCAATATTGATATTGCTTTCCAGAAAACTAAGGAGCAAATTGTTCAGGTTTCCCACCTCATCCTTCACCTCAATGCCCAGCACATTCGTCAGCTTACAGATAAAGTTTTCCTCAGTGAGCGCCTCCACGGCCTTGTCCGCGTCGGACACCACCATACGGATGATCCCGTATTCCGCACTGTCATTTGTGACGGAGCCAAGTATATTGATATCCTCCCTCTGAAGGATACCCGTGATCTTCTGCATAACACCTTTCTGATTTTCCGCGAAAATAGATATTTGTTTCAGCATATTTTTCCCTCGCTTT
>DWYZ01000050.1 GCA_019118425.1 Candidatus Blautia faecavium
GAGTACTTTACCAAAGGAGCGCTGCTGGGGATCAGTATACTGGGCGGCGGGCTGATGCTTATTATTTTAGTGATTTCTTTATGGAAAAATAAACGCTGTCCATATGTGATTCTGGCAGTTGTTTTGCTCAGTGATCTGCTTCTTATCCATGTGAATTATATGAAAATACGAAAAGCCTCTAATGATTATGTGGCAGAGGCCACCGGGGAAGTAGTAGATTTTATGCAGGAATTTGAGGACGAGATTACAGAACGCTATCCATATATTTTAAAAGGAAGTCTGTCCGGAATACGCATCCAGTTTTATCAGAGTCAGCTTATGAATTACAAAATGTTCGGAAAGAGACAGGAGGAGCAGCTTGGCCAGGACAATTACTTTATTATAAGCGATCATGACGACATTGATTTGACCTGGTATGAGGATGATTACTATCTGTTTGAGGACTTTGATTACGAAAATGCTGAATATGATATAGTATATGTAAAAGGAGAAAAACTTATGCGGGAGATGGAAAGCCTTGGGTATGAAATGGTTGAATATGTTCCGCAGGAAGAGCAAGAATAAATAAAAATAAGTAAGAAAGAAAAGCAGGAGGGAAAGTGTATGTACGATTATTTAGTCGTTGGCTCCGGCCTCTACGGCGCTGTATTCGCCCGTGAAGCAAAGAAAGCAGGAAAGTCAGTCCTTGTTATTGACAAGCGGCCCAACATTGCAGGCAACGTTTATACAGAAGACATAGAAGGAATTAATGTCCACAAATATGGGGCGCATATTTTCCATACAAACAATAAAAGAGTATGGGAGTATGTGAATCAGTTTGCGGAATTCAACCGCTTTACCAATTCCCCAGTGGCCAATTATCACGGGGAGCTGTATTCTCTTCCCTTCAATATGTACACCTTCAATAGAATGTGGGGTGTGGTGACGCCTCAGGAGGCGGCGGCCAAGATCGAGGAGCAGAAAAAGCAGGCCGGAATTACAGAGCCTAAGAATCTGGAAGAACAGGCCATCAGTCTGGTGGGAACCGATATTTATGAGAAGCTGGTAAAGGGTTACACAGAAAAGCAGTGGGGGCGCCCCTGCGATCAGCTTCCTTCCTTCATTATTAAGCGGCTTCCGGTACGTTTGACCTTTGATAACAATTATTTTAATGCTCTCTATCAGGGAATCCCTATGGGCGGTTACACGAAGATGGTAGCCAATATGCTGGAAGGGATTGAGGTTCGCCTGAATGAAGATTACCTGGAAAAGCGGGAGGAGTATAATGCCCTGGCTGAAAAAGTAGTGTATACCGGGGCCATTGACGCCTTCTTCGAGTATAAACTGGGGGCCTTGGAATACCGCTCTGTCCGTTTTGAGACGGAAGTTCTGGATATGCCCAATTTTCAGGGAAACGCGGCTGTGAATTATACGGATGCGGAGACTCCATGGACCAGGATCATTGAACATAAGTGGTTTGAATTCGGTACGCAGCCTAAAACTGTGATCAGCCGGGAATACAGCTCTGAGTGGAAGCAGGGGGATGAACCGTATTACCCGGTAAATGATGAGAAGAACAGTAGGCTGTACGCGGAGTATAGGAAGCTGGCTGACCAGGAGAAGCAGGTGATTTTTGGCGGAAGACTGGGTGAGTACAAATATTATGATATGGATGCGGTGATTGATTCCGCTCTGAAGATGTGTGAGAAGGAGCTGTAAGGCGGAATGTCTGTTTGAATGCGTTTTTATGCGTGATTGCGCATTAAAAGCATTTTTTGGCGTTAAAAATGCGTGCTTATATATTAAAATTGATGTAGACGGATCTTAAGACGAATTTTAAGAATATTTGAATTGGAAAAGGTGTAGAGACGAGATAGAGTGGATGAAGTTTTAAAGAAGCTGCAGCGAATCATGCCGCAGGAGGGAAGAAGAGCTATGAAGATTCTGGGAAAAAGAAAGTATTTTCTTAAATACACAGGGATATTCTGTATATTGTCTGCTGCGGTTTACGGCTATTTCATAGTATACCATAAGTCCTTCGTTTACAATGGAGACGGTCTGCTGCAGCATTACAATGCGCTGTGCTACTATGCCCAATGGCTGAGAACGATTGTGAAGACGCTGCTGTTTGAACATAAGCTTGTCATACCTGAATGGAGTTTTAGTATCGGGTATGGGTCGGATATTATTGCCACCCTTCATTACTACGTGATCGGGGACCCGTTTAACCTGCCTGCAGTCTTTGTGCCGATCCGCTACATGAAGTATTTTTATATGCTTATGATGCTGTTCAGAATGTACTGTGCAGGTCTTAGCTTTTCCTATTTCTGCTTTTATATGTTTAAAGGAAGAAGAAGCGGCACAGCCGTTCTGTCGGGAGCGTTTCTGTATGTGTTCTGCGCGTATGCCATGCAGGCAGCCATTACACATCCCTATTTTACGAATCCTATGATCTATTTTCCTCTTTTGATCGTGGGAGCGGAGAAGATCATAAGAAAAGAAAATCCGGTTCTGTTTATTTTGACCGTATGCGTCAGCGCCTGCAGCAATTTTTATTTCTTTTATATGCTGGCGATTCTCACTGCCGTTTATACAGTTGTCAGACTCCTGTACGAATATGGAAGAAAGCAGTTCCGGAAGGTTTGTTTGCTTACAGGTAAGGTGGGATGCTTTGCCGTTCTGGGACTGGCGGTCGGAGCCGTACTTTTTCTTCCGGTAATGCTGACTGTTTTGCAGGACAGCAGACTGGGAGGGCAGTATAGTCTGGATGTTCTGTATCCCGTCAGCTATTATACCCGTTTCCCCGGCAGCTTTATTTCATACAAAGGGGCCGGATACTGGAGTCTCATGGGATTTGCGGGGATCGGGCTGGCGGCGGTGATCTTTTTGTTTATCCAAAGAAATAAGTACCGCCTGCTGAAAATATTTTTTCTGATACTGACAGGAATGCTGATGTTTCCGGAAGCGGCATGGTTCTTGAATGGCTGTTCTTATTCAGCGAATCGTTGGATTTGGGGCTATGGACTGCTGATTGCTGTGATTTTGGTAGCTGTATGGCCGGATTTCATGCGGGTGGGCGACAGAGAAAAGCTTTTTTGGCTGGCTGGCGTAACCGCGTATTTTTTCGTCTGCCTGCTGCTGGAGAATTCAAGGACGGCCAATACGGCTTTTGCCGCGGGGCTGACGGTTTTGAGCATTTGTGTGCTGCAGTGCGGCGGCGGTTTCCTGGAAAAAAGATTTCCTAAATGGAAGGAGCAAAGCATTCTGGCCCTTCTGGCTGTAAATATAGCGGTGAATGCTTACTATGGATTTTCTCTGAAAGCAGGAAATTACCCGGAGAGATATGTGGATATAGGCGCGGTAGACCGGCTGCGCACGGCGACCCAGGATGTGGCAGTGGCGGAGGCGTCGAAAGACGAAGAGGGATTTTTCCGGTATACCCAGAATGAAATCCATAATAATTCTACTCTCACAAGCGGCCTGCACAGCACCCAGTATTACTGGAGCCTGTCTAACAGCGCGATCGTTTCCAGCAACGCCTGTCTGGCTCTTTTAAATTTATCTCACAATAACTATCTGGGCTTAAATGAGAGAACCGGGCTGACAGCTCTGGCAAATGTCAGGTATTTTACGAATCCCAAGGGGAGAGGCAGCCAGTACGCGCCGTACGGCTACGAATACGTTGGGACTTATTCTGCTACCAATGACGATGGAAATCTGTGGGATGTATATAAGAATCAGTTTCCCCTGTCCTTTGGCTACACTTATTCGGCTGTATTAGATCCGGATGAATTTGAAAAGCTCTCTCCCATCCAGAAAGAGGAGGCTATGCTTCAGGGGATTCTGCTGGATGAGCAGCCAGAGGATCTGCCCCGGATTTCCCCGAAACTGCCGGATGAGGAAATTCCCTATGAGATAACCTGGGAAGGCTCGGATGTTTCCCTCCAGGAGCAGGCATTTGTGACGACCAGGAAAAATGCGTCGGTTACGATAGCCTTTGAGGGACTGGAAAATTCTGAGACCTTTTTAATGATTGAGGGATTGGAATACCAGGGATGCTCGCCTCTGGACTTGTATGCGGATGATTCGGCTTTTGATCCCTTAAATGTATATTCCGCTGCGGACTGGCAGGGCAAGTCAGCCTATGAGAAACAGGAGGAGCGGGACAGATATAGAAACTGGAAGGAAGAGGATCTTCTGCAGCTGCAGCTGACCGGCACGAATGCGGATGGACAAAAGACGGCCCGGACACTGCAGTACCTGACACCAAAGAACAGCTGGTATGCTGGGCAAAAGGACTTCGCTGTGAACCTTGCGTATTCGGATTCCGCTGAAAAATCCATTACGATTATATTTCCGGAGGTAGGAATCTATTCTTTTGATCAGCTGCAGGTGATCTGCAGGCCCATGGAGAAGTATGAAGAAAGAATTCGGTCTCTGGAACAGGAGCATCTGGAGAATGTGGTGTTTGATACGGATCAGATAACAGGGACAATACAGGTGGCCTCAGATAAGGTTCTGTGTCTTTCCATTCCATACGCGAAAGGCTGGAAGGCTTACGTTGATGGTGAAGAGACGGAGATTTATCAGGCCAATATGATGTACCAGGGGATTCTGCTTGAAGAAGGAGAGCATACGGTAGAATTGCATTACTGCACCCCGGGACTGAGACCGGGGGCCGTGATTTCAGCAGCAGGAATCATTCTTACCCTGCTTATAGGGCTGAGGCGGAAGAGAAGTTATGAGTAAAAGAGTTGAGAAATGGGATATTTTAAAATTTGGTCTGATTTTTCTTGTGGTTCTGGGACATATATGTGATATATATATAAAAGAATCGATGGCAGTCCGGGCCATATGGCTGTGTATTTACAGCTTTCACATGCCGCTGTTTTTCTTTGTGGCCGGACTGTTTTCCAAGCGGAAAATCAATGAGAAGCAGTATACCGGAATCTTTCCGTATTTTGCCATGTATATTGTATCTCAGATGCTTCTTCTGTTTGGCAAAATGATCTTTACAGGCGGATATGAGCTGCAGCTTCTGAATACAAAGGATGCCCCGTGGTTTATATTTGTGCTGTTCGCGTATTATGTGATAACGATTCTTCTGAAGAACTTTGACGGCAGGTATATTTTGACGGGATCTGTGGTACTGGCCTGTATAGCCGGATACGATAATTCTGTCTCGGATATGCTGCAGCTGTCCAGGATGATCGTATTTTATCCCTTCTTTTACGCAGGTTATTTGCTGGATGAGAAGAAGGTCAGGGAGAGACTGTCGGGCAGGACTGTAAAAATCACTGCAGCCCTGGCGCTGGCTGCCGGAATCGTATTCGTCTGCGCAAATATTCAGTCTGTTTATTGGATCCGGCCTCTCCTTACAGGCCGCAATCCGTACAGCGCACTGAAAGGGATCTGCTATCCTCTGGGCGGATTGCTTCGGCTGGCATTCTATCTGGGATCGGCCCTGATCGGGATGATGGTGATCGCGGTAACCCCTGACCGGCTGGGCGGAGGAATCATAGCCGGATTAGGCAGCAGGTCCATACAGGTGTACATGCTGCATCGTCCCTGTATTATACTGTTCTGCGTCAGACTGCAGATCGCCGGGTGGTTTCAGCGTATCTGGCCGGCGCACTACCATCTGCTGATCATTCCTTTGGCGCTGGGAATTACGCTGTTTTGTTCCTGGAGAATTTTTGCGAGGCCCATCCGGGCGCTGACGATGCCCAAGGTAAGACAGGATAAGAGCGGAGATTAGGTTTAGGGAGGAGGGACTTTTTTGGAAAAGATCTATCTAACAGAGCTATTCATAGAAAATGTCAGACATTTAAAGGATATTACCATACCATTATCTGAAAAAGAGATAAAACATTTGATTCTGACCGGGAGAAATGGAAGCGGAAAGACCAGTGTCATTGAATCTTTGTCCCATTATCTTGGTGCAGTAGCCGCTTCGGAACAGCTGAAACAAACGGTGGACTTTTTAAAATACCATGAAAAAGCATTAAAGGAGCTGCAGGCTCAAGGGGAAAAAAGTTCGAAAATAATAGAAGAAGAGAGAGCATTCAGACACTATAAAACTGAGTTTGAAAAACTAAAAAGCGGAGTAGATCTGAAATTT
>DWYZ01000051.1 GCA_019118425.1 Candidatus Blautia faecavium
ACAGGCCGTTCATCACAGGGCAGCCGGCGTCTGCGGCCAGGGAAAGAAGCAATCCTGGAAAGTAAATATGTGATTCAAAATCCAGAGGAAAATAGAGGAAAATGGGATATGGTATTTGAAGAAAAACAGCCCATCCACATAGAGATTGGTATGGGAAAAGGCCGTTTCCTGATGGATATGGCAAGGCTTCATCCAAGGATTAATTATATAGGGATTGAGATGTACGACAGCGTGCTGCTGAGGGCCCTGCAGAAAAGAGAGGAATTAAAGGCAGCAGGGGAGACCTTTCAGAATCTGTTTTTTATGAGGATGGATGCCCGCAGTCTTCCGGAAGTATTTCAAAGAGAAGAGGTTGAAAGGATCTACCTAAATTTTTCAGATCCATGGCCCAAGGCGCGCCATGCGAAACGCAGGCTTACTTCCCGGGAATTTTTATCCCGCTATGAAAAAGTCCTAAAAAAAGAGGGTGTGGTTGAATTTAAAACGGACAATCAGGATCTTTTCCAATTTTCTCTGGAAGAAATTAGAGAAGCTGGCTGGGTGCTCCTTGCCTGTACGATGGATCTTCATCACGAAGAGGAACTGTGTAAGGACAATGTGATGACAGAGTATGAAGAGAAATTTTCTTCTATGGGAAATCCCATCTGTAAACTGATCGCCAGGCCGAAAAACATAGTATAGTGCCGCAATCCTTTTTAAAATAACGGTGCTATGCGGCAAGGTAAGAGAAACGTCTGGAAAGAGAGGGGATTTGTAACGATCAGGGGAGAAGGGGAATAGGATATTATAACAATGAGTATGGAGGAGCTGCCGCGTTTTTTATGGGACAGCTCCATATGGTGGCCCAATGAAGCAAAATAAAAAGATTTGGAAATGTCTGTCCCAGTTTTGTTATGAGCATAAAAGGCTGGATAGGCGAATCATGTGCATACGCCGGTCTGTCGATGAATTGAATAAACTGCTGAATAATATGTGTTCTAAGGAGAAAAAAGGGTGTGAAAAAGAAAAAGAGGAAAAAAATTAAATTTTTCTAAAAAAATGTATTGACTTTTACCATATACTTAGCTATAATACATTTTGCGATGAGGGAAACGCAATAAGATAAGCGCCTTTAGCTCAGTTGGTAGAGCACCTGACTCTTAATCAGGGTGTCCAGGGTTCGAGCCCCTGAAGGCGCACTGAGAACACTGTTTTCGCGGACAATGTGATTGCCGTGGGGATGGTGTTTTTTTGATTCCCGCGAGCAACGAGCAAGCGGACATGCTTGCATGTACATTTGCAACTGGTTAAAGCGAAAAGGAGATTTTTATGTATCCATGTGATCTGCATACGCATACCACCCGTTCTGACGGGCATCTTACACCTGTGGAATCTATAAAAAGAGCAGGACAATCCGGACTTAAAGTGCAGGCTATTACCGATCATGATGTAACACTGCCTTTATATTATGAAGAAGAAGGAAAAAAGATCAATCTGGAAGAATTTGCCGCAGAAAACGGTGTGGAATTGGTGCGTGGGATTGAGATATCCTGTGACACCAATAATGAAGATGTGCACCTGATCGGGCTTTTTTGTGATTGGGATGCGCCGGAGTTTAGAACACTGGAAGAATGGGTGCGAAAAAGCAGAACTGAAAGCTATCGGGAGATTGTAAAGAGACTTTTCCAGTCCGGATATCAGGTGAGCTGGGATGAACTTCTCGTTTATGCGGGAAAAGAAGAAAAACCGGATGGGATCCTGAAAAAAGAGCTCTATGAATACTTGGCTTCCAAGGGATATGTAAAAAGTTGGCTGGATGGAAAAAAGCTGATCCAGTCTCATCCGGAATTATCTGTAGACCGGGAGAAGCCGGATCCTGTGGAAACCATACATATGCTGCATAAGACCGGGGGGATCGTGATCCAGGCCCATCCTTTTCTTGTAAAAGAAGAGCCTTATTACCGCGGGAAGAGCATGAGCAGATATGCCTATATGGACATGCTGGTGGAAGCGGGGCTGGACGGAATAGAGGCCTGCTATACTTATGATAAGACCAGTTATACAGGAACGCTTTCCAAGGAAGAAATAGAGAACCTGGTCAAAAAACGTTACGCAAACGCCGGCGTGTTTTTTTCCGGCGGCTCTGATTTTCATGGGGATTTCAAAAAAGGACTCCCCAATCCCAGAGAGCTTGGAGAGTGCGGAGTTTCTTACGAATATTACTGTCAGTATATTAAGAAGCCTGGCAGTGCGAAAAAAATTCTGTAAAAAGAAGGAGGGCCGGACTCAAAGGAGTCCGGCGAGTATGAAAAAGAAAAAGTTTTATCTCAGAGGCGGAGCGATGTCCGCCGACCGAGCGAATTAAATAAAATATATGTAAAAAAGCTTTCGCTTTATTTGTTTAATACTATACTGTCAAAATGTGATGGAAATGTGAGGAAGTCTTGAAAAAAACGTGAGGAAATTCTAAAGAGATTATAAAATAGAAAGCCTCAATTTTGATTTTATAAAAGAAGATTGTTTATGATAATTCTGTTATATGTTCATATAAAAATTCCTATTTGACTGAGAAAATAAAGAAAGAATACAATCAATATCTCTATAAGAATTCGGAAACGGCAACGGTGCACTGCTCTAAAAACAGGCGCGGCTGCCGCTTTTATTTTACAGGAAAGCGCTCTATTTTATTCTACATAGAAGTTTGCTAAATTTTCCTATAACAATGAAAAAAGCAGTTTACGCTGCGGGGATGCGCACTATGCGCAAGAGGAAAAGGAAATAACATAAAAATTTTTTATTAACCGCTGGAAATTTAGGCGGGAAGGAGTATAATGGGGCTCAATACAGAAGAAGTGAAACTGGAAAATACAAGGGGATGGAGTGAAGAGAGATGAAAAATGCCAGCGCTTCAAAGGAGTATTTGTTTAGCAACCGGGACTTGGAGAAATTGATTATACCGCTTTTTGTAGAGCAATTTCTTGCCATTTCTGTAGGCCTTGCAGACTCGGTCATGGTTTCCTCGGTGGGGGAGGCGGCGGTGTCCGCGGTTTCATTGATTGATACGATCATGGTGCTGCTGATCAATATGTTCACCGCACTGGCCACAGGGGGAGCGATCGTGGCCGGGCAGGCGCTCGGGAGAAAGAACAGTGAGGATGGCTGTGAGGCGGTGGAGCAGACGCTGCTGTTTTCGGCCGTGGCTTCTGCTGGGATCATGTTGATCGTTTATGCGGGAAAATGGTTTATCCTCCATGTGGTTTTCGGCCAGATCGAGCCGGAGGTGATGAGCAACTGCAATACCTATCTTATGATCGTAACTGCATCGATCCCTTTTTTGGCTGTGTACAATGCAGGGGCGGCCATGTACCGGGCTATGGGGGATTCAAAAACGCCTATGCTGATGTCCTTGGCTATGAACGGATTGAATATCATGGGAAATGGGATTCTGCTTTATGGACTGGGCTGGGGCGTAGAGGGAGCGGCTGTCCCGACTACCTTGTCCAGAGCTTTTGCGGGTATCTGGATGCTGAGTCTGATCCGGAATAAAAAGAAAGTCCTCCATGCACGGACGATCCTGGGAATCCGATTTCATTGGAAAGTGCTGAAAAAAATCCTGCATTTGGGAATACCATACAGTCTGGAAAACAGTATGTTCCAGCTTGGGAAAATTATGGTGCTCAGCTTGGTATCCGGTTTCGGGACATCCTCCATTGCGGCTAACGCGGTTGCGAACAGCGTGACGAACTTTGCTGTTCTGGGAGGAACTTCCATGGGCTATGCTCTTTCAGCTGTCAGCGCGCAGTGCGTGGGGGCTGGAGATTATAAGCAGGTACGTTATTATACCAGGAGGATTGTGGGATTTTCCTATTTTTCTTTGATAGTTTTAAATATTATCATTGTCCTGGCTCTGCCGGTGATCACGGCTGTATACAACCTGACGCCGGAGACAAGTGCTTTAGTAAGGCAGATCATTATTTACCATGGGATCTGCGCTGTTTTCATCTGGGCTCTTTCCTTTACTCTGCCTAATACTCTTAGGGCGGCAAATGATGTGAATTTTTGCATGTGGGTGTCCATTGCCTCCATGTGGATATTCCGCATTGCCTTTAGTTTCGTGCTGGCTAAATTCCTTGGATTGGGCGTTTTCGGCGTGTGGGTGGCTATGACCATCGACTGGCTTGTGCGTGCGGTTATTTTCGTAAGCAGGTATCGGGGGACGAAATGGCAGTTTAAGAAAGCTTAAATATAAGGGAAAGCTCTTGGGCTTCGCAGTATGCTGTGCGGGGCGCAGGAGCTTTTTCTTTAAGCTGAAGAGAAAGATCAGAGAAAAAATAGAAAAGATGTAGGAAATTGAATTTTTTATGATCAGGAATAGGAGAGGGATATGATCGAAGTCTTGTTTGGGGAAAGTGAAGCGGCTTCTATGAAAGCTGCGAAGAGTGTGGTGATCCGTAGGGTTAAAGAAGCGGATTTAATACAGTGTTTTGGTGAGGAAGAAATGGCGTTGGAGCAGCTCTTCGGAACAGAATCTGAAAGTGGCTCAGAGCGGTTTCATGGCGGGGGAGAGGCTCGTTGTTTAGAACGGTATTTCGAAGAAGGGTCTGAAGGCGTTTCAGGGCGGTTAGTTGAAGAAGAGTCAGGAAACACTTCAGGGCGGTTTCTAGATAAAGAGGATATTCACGTTTCTAAGTGGTCCTACGATGAAGGCGATGGCCCCACTTCTGTGTGGGCTGCCGGGAAGAAGAGACCGCCGGAGAAGCTGTTTGCCGGATGGATAGAAGGGAGCGCCCAGGAAGTGGTCTGCCTTGGCTTTATGTTGGATATAGGAGATATAAAAGAACCTGTGGACAGTCTTTATCGAAAAAAACTGATTTCTTCCATGTATGGGCAAAACCAGTGGGAACAGGATGAAGATATGAAAAAGGAACTGGAAAAAGCGGGAGACGTTTATGCGGAAGAGCTGCAGCGTCTGTATAGGTTTTTAGAGGATGGGGAAAGGATCAGAGTATGGTATAGCGATGCCCCTTATTCCAGATGTGGGTTTTATCATTTCTGCCGGATTTTGGACAAATATGAAAATGAAGTGCAGGCAGTAAAGATGCCGGAAAATATAGTCCGGGGAAAAACAATTACTGCTTATAGCAACTGGGGAGAAGTGGCGGCGGAAGAATTTTCGGCATTTCTTCCTTATGAGAGAAAACTTACAAAAGAAGAAATCCATATGTATGCTTTGTTAAGGAGGGCAGGCTGATCGGAGATATCCTGGGCTGCTATTGCTGCGGTATGGGAGACTGGTGGTATGCAAAGAGAATCGAGGATTTTATCCGGCAGAAAAAAAACGCGTGATCCAGGAGGCAAAAGCAAAGTGTGCCAGAGTCATCCGCGCGGAAAAAGAATAAAATTGTTGACCGGACAAAATTTTTGTTGTCAAATTTTATTCCTTCTATTATATTATAGATAAGATATCGGGGACAAAAGGTGTAAGTATAGCCGTGGTTGTGGACCGATATAATTCAACAGGCAATTTGGCTTCGCAATGGAAAACTTAAATGCCGAATTGTTCTGCTGCTGGTCAGTTTTATGATCAGTAACAAATTTTGATTTGGGCATTATAGATCATAAAGCAGCAGAAGATAGTTTTATGTTCAAGTTAATGTTATTATAGCTAAGGAATATTTGCGGAGTATTTCTGAGGCTATAGACGTGAAAGTAAACTTTCACATCTGACATAATTGACGCAGCCAGTGCGTCAGAGAGAGGAAAAATAGATACTATTAAAAATCAGCTTTCGAAGAAAATAATTTTCGTAAGCGCCACTATGCGAGGAGGAAGAAAATGAAGAGAGAAACAGTTGTTGTACTGGACTTTGGCGGACAGTATAATCAGTTGATCGCACGCCGGGTAAGGGAGTGCAATGTGTATTGCGAAATTTATTCCTATAAGACCAGCATTGAGAAGATTAAAGAAATTCAGCCGAAAGGCATTATTTTTACCGGAGGTCCTAATAGCTGCTACGAGGAGGATTCTCCTACTTACTCAAAAGAAATTTTTGAGTTGGGCATTCCTATCCTTGGCATTTGCTATGGTTCACAGTTGATGATGCATCTTCTTGGGGGCAAAGTGGAGAAAGCCCCGGTGCGTGAATATGGAAAAATAGAAGTAAATGTAGACACAAACTCTAAACTGTTTCAGGATGTTTCTCCAAAGACCATCTGCTGGATGAGCCATAACGATTATATTTCCCAGGCTGCCCCAGGATTTGCCATTTCTGCATGGACAGACGACTGCCCGGTAGCGGCGGCAGAATACACAGAAAAAAATTTGTATGCAGTTCAGTTCCATCCGGAAGTCCTTCATACCCAGGAAGGAACGAAAATGCTTTCTAATTTTGTATATAACGTCTGCGGCTGTACAGGAGACTGGAAGATGGACTCCTTTGTGGAAGAATCCATTAAAGCCATCCGCGAAAAGGTGGGAGACGGAAAGGTATTGTGCGCTCTGTCAGGCGGAGTGGACTCCTCAGTGGCGGCTGTCCTGCTCTCTAAAGCAGTTGGCAATCAGCTTACCTGTGTTTTTGTGGATCACGGCCTTCTCCGTAAAAATGAAGGGGATGAGGTAGAAGCTGTGTTTGGACCGGATGGCCCGTACAGCCTGAACTTTATCCGCGTAAACGCGCAGGAACGTTTTTATGAGAAGCTGAAAGGCGTGGAAGAGCCGGAGAGAAAGAGAAAGATCATTGGCGAGGAATTTATCCGTGTCTTTGAAGAAGAGGCAAAGAAAATCGGCGCGGTGGACTTTTTAGTCCAGGGAACCATTTATCCTGACGTGGTGGAAAGCGGCGTTGGCGGCGAATCCACAGTGATCAAATCCCACCACAATGTGGGAGGCCTTCCGGATTATGTGGATTTTAAAGAGATTATTGAGCCGTTAAGAAACCTGTTTAAGGACGAGGTGCGAAAAGCCGGACTGGAACTTGGTATTCCTGAGTATCTGGTATTCCGTCAGCCTTTCCCGGGTCCTGGCCTTGGAATCCGCATCATCGGCGAAGTGACAGCGGAAAAGGTCAAGATGGTCCAGGATGCAGACGCCATCTGGCGGGAAGAAATCGCCAAGGCTGGCTGGGACAAGAAAGTAAACCAGTATTTTGCCGCTTTGACGAATATGAGATCCGTAGGCGTCATGGGGGATGAGAGGACCTATGATTATGCCATCGCCCTTCGTGCCGTTACTACCACAGACTTTATGACCGCAGAAAGCGCGGAAATTCCATGGGAAGTAATCGGCCGCACGACCAGCAGGATCGTGAATGAAGTGAAGCATGTGAACCGGGTTATGTACGATTGTACGGGGAAACCGCCGGCTACGATTGAGTTTGAGTGATGAAATTGGATTTAGAAAGCTAGTGTTTATGCGGGTTGCAAGCAAATTTGTTTAGGCGCTGGCAACGATTTGGCAACATTTTCAACATCACGCACTAAATAATTACATCAATG
>DWYZ01000052.1 GCA_019118425.1 Candidatus Blautia faecavium
TAAAAACGCTCCTTGGCTGACGGAAACCGTCAGTTGTTAAATGCTATAGTAAAAGGCAAATTTATTTGTTTTTTACTATAAATCCATATCATCATACACTACAGCGTGTCGGTTGACAAGGGGAAAACTACCGTAAATTACCAGGTTTGTGAGAAAATATGCACAAATTTTTAAATTTCTGTTCCAAAAAAGATAAAAGTGTGTTATCCTTTAGTCATAAATATATTACAGGGTGAGGATTGATGAAACAGGGAGCAAACATAAAAACAACACCATATTCGAACCTGGTGGACAATATTAAAGTCCTTCTTATTTTTTTGGTGGTATTTAACCATATTATTGCATTTCAGCTGGTGAAAGTGGACATCGTGATCAGGTATATCTGGTATGCGATCACTATTTTTCATATGCCGGCTTTTATTTTCGTTTCCGGATATCTTTCTAAAAAGCCACAGAACGTACTAAAAAATTTAAAGAATTTGTTAATTCCTTATATATTAGGATACAGTCTTACCTGGTATTCACAGATCTGGCTTGGAAATTCCATGGATTATGAGCTTTTAAGACCTTCGGGTACAGTCATGTGGTACCTTTTGGCTTTATTCGTGTATCGCTTGACGATTGAAGCCATGGGCAAGGTGAGATTTATCGTGCCTTTAAGCATCATCATTGCTTTGTGGGCGGGTACCCGGCCGGAATTTACTACATATCTTTCTTCTTCCAGGATTGTGGTATTTTTTCCGTTTTTTGCGGCAGGTTATCTCTGGAAAAGCGAATACACGGATAAGGTGCGTAAATTTAAGGGAAAATGGGTGCTTATCCCATTATCCGGCTTTCTGCTGTATGCGGTTCCTAATTATATGATTACCAATGAAATTCCCATAGATATTTTCAGAGGAAATCACTCTTATCTGGTGTGCGGTCTTCCGGATGCGGAGGGAACGATTATCCGTCTTCTGATGTATCTGGTTTCCTTTACGCTGATTCTGACATTTTTTGCGCTGCTTCCGGACAGAAGGCTTCCGCTGACCTTTATTGGAAGAAATACCATGGGAATCTATTTCTTCCATTATCCTATTTTGATCATTATGAACGGGCTGTTGCTTTTAAAGATTCCGGAGCTTTTAAATGTATGGTCGCTGCTGGGTGTTTCCTTGATCATGGTCCTGATCTTAGGAAGCCCGCCGATAGACTGGATTTATACGAACTGCCTGAACCTTCTTACGTTTATTTTATTTAAGAAGGAGAAAAAGATACAGGATGAAGGTCTGGAGGACGAGTATGATGAAGAAAAGAAGTATGAAATCCTTCGCAAACGCCGGCAGGCCATTGAAGAGCTGGCTGCCACTTTAGAACCGGAGAAAAAGAAGGCGGCCATGGAACAGGCTGCTGCTCTTAAGAGAGAAAATAATACAGTTTCCCAGAAAACGGACGAAAACTTTATTTCGGACAAAAATGCGGCGACAGACAGAAAAGACTTTAAGAATGACAGCAGTTTCGTAGAAGAAATGAAAAAAAGTCTTGAACATGAAGAAAGGCAGTCCTGAGGGATTGCCTTTTTTTAACTGAATTAAGGAGGTAAAGATGAAAAAGAGAGTTTTAGCAATGATTCTGGCGGCTATGGTCACGATAAGTGCTTGTCCTGCCGCGGTATGGGGAGAAGAAATTTTTTCTTCTGAGATCCAGGTCTTTGAGGAGGAACCGCAGGAAGTGATCTTGGAAGAAGGGGAAGAGATCGCCTTGCCTGAACTGGAGGAGGATTTATCCGTACCGGAAGAGGAGGCAGGCGGCGGTACTTGGCAGACAGAAGAGGACACAGAGGAGTTCCAGGAGATTTCCGGTGACGCGTCAAAAGCTGAACAGGAGCCGGCAGGAGAAGAAGTGTGGCAGGATGGAACGGCAGAGGCGGAGGCGTTATTTACCCAGCCGGAAGAACCGGAGGAATTCTCTGACGGCGGGGAACTGTTTTCCAGCGAGGCGAAAGCGGGAGTATCTTCCTGCGCCATCACATCCTGCAGCGGAATCTCCACGGGAAAGATCCGTATTACCGCCAGGGTGCCCCAGCCTGTAAAAAGCGTGGATAAGTATTATTATTTATTTCAGGTAAATCCCGTAAATGACAAGCTGAAAAAGAGGATCACCAGGACGGTAAAGCCGGACAAGGCAGGAAGTACGATTTCCTTTACACTGGATACGGCGGGACATCCGGAGTATGTTATGGCCAAATACGCCATTGCTGTAAAGACCAAAGCAGGAAGCAAGCTGTCTTCCTTTACGCGGGCCAGCGGCGTGTCTTATGTTTCAGCCCCGGAAAAAACAGCGTCTGTTAAGACCGGATATTTTCTTCCGGCCACGAAAAAGGGGCTTCAGACCACAAACATTCAGGAACTGACTCAGACAAAGAGCAAGACGGCCTTTTTTAATCTTCCAGTATCCATACTTCTCGCCAATAACGCGGAACGGGTACCTTATGAATACAATGGAAAAACTTATTATTTTAATAAGATCGGCGGTTATACCCAGTTTGTCCGCCAGTGCAACCAAAAAGGGATCCAGGTGACAGCCCAGCTTCTTCTGGACTGGAGCAGTGCTACGAAATCCCTTACCGCTTCCGGCAGCAAAGGTTCCAGGGCGGCATACTATGCATGGAATACGAAAAACGCAGACGCAAGAGAAAAGATGGAAGCGCTGTTTTCTTTTACCGCAGAGCTTTTCAGCGCCAATGACTGTTATGTGAGCAATTGGATACTGGGCAATGAGATAAACACATACAGTGTATGGCATTATCCGGGCAATATGTCTAAATCAGAGTATATCACCAGTTACAGTGAAAGCTTCCGAAGCCTTTATAATGCAGTGAGAAGCAAACGTGCCAGCTCTAAGGTTTTTCTCTGTGTGGATCATTATTGGAATATGACCGTACAAGGATATGCCGCTAAGGATGTAGTGGATTCTGTGGCGAAAAAGCTGAAGACTCTGCAGAAGGGCGTAAACTGGAACCTTGCGTACCATGCCTACCCCTATCCCCTGACAGATTGCCGGTTCTGGTCTGGAAAAAACAGCAATTATCTCACTAACCGTTCCGACTCTCCGATCATCAGCCTGAATAATCTGAACGCCCTTACCAGCTATATCCGGAAAACTTACGGGGCTAATACCAGGATCCTTCTCTCAGAGCAGGGATTTACCTCTACGGTGGGACAGGACGCCCAGGCTGCGGCTGTGGCCCTGGGGTATTATATTGCTGCCTGCAATCCGATGGTGGACGGATTTATCATACGCAGCTATCAGGACGAAAGTCATGAAGCGGCACAAGGGCTTGCTATGGGGCTCAAGGGGAAAAAGGCGTTTGCGGTATTTGTAAACATGGATTCCTCAAAAAGCCTGAATTATACAAAAAAATATCTGAACAAACAGGTGGGGAGCAAGTGGACTGGAAAGGTTCCGGGCTACAATGCAAAGCGCCTGTACAAGATGTACCGAAGCGCATGAGTTTATTTAAGAATAAAGCACAGACGATAACTTTTTAAGGAAAGATCCCCCCGGGAAGGAAAAAGTAATTCTCTTCCAAAGCGGGGGGATTTATGCTATAATGCGTA
Organism: Candidatus Blautia faecavium; assembly: GCA_019118425.1. GTDB lineage: Bacteria > Bacillota > Clostridia > Lachnospirales > Lachnospiraceae > Blautia_A > Blautia_A faecavium. The sequence goes on from DWYZ01000052.1 coordinate 3,600, forward strand.
TTATGGCATAATCAGCTTTGGGATTGGAGAAATTAGAAAAAAGAACAGGAATTTTTCGGAAAGAACAGGTGCAGATATATGAAGAAAGTCATTACCTACGGAACCTTTGATCTGTTTCATCAAGGGCACTATAATATCATCAAGCGTGCGAAAGAGCTGGGAGATTATCTGATTGTAGGTGTTACCAGCGAAAGCTATGATATCGAGCGTGGAAAGCTTAACGTAAGGGACAGCCTTTTAAAGAGGATCGAGAACGTGCGCAAGACAGGCTTTGCGGACGAGATCATCATAGAAGAATACCAGGGTCAGAAGGTAAGTGATATCATTAAATATAATATCGACATACTGGTAGTGGGATCAGACTGGCGCGGAAAGTTTGATTACCTTAAAAATTACTGTGAAGTGAGATATCTGGAACGGACGAAAAATATTTCCAGCACGCAGCTTCGGGGAGAGGGGACCATCTACAGTGTGGGAGTCGTAACGGACGACAGTAATGACAGCGGTATTGTGGTGGAATCCAAGTTCGTAAGCGGCGTACATGTAGAGAGCGTTTTTTCGCAGGATCAGACAGTGGCGGAAGAATTCTGCGAAAAATATGAGCTGGATTCCTACAGTACGGATTACGAAAAATTCCTTTCTTCCTTAGATATCGTATACATCAAGCCTGAATTAAAAAACCGGGCGGCCTATATCGAAAAGGCCATAGAAAAGGGCAAATATGTCATCAGCGATTCCCCCATGACTCTTGAGCCGGAAACGTTAAAAGGACTGTTCGCGAAAGCCGTGGAACATAAGGTGGTCCTGGTGGAGAAGATCATGCTGGTTTATTTAAGAGCCTTTAATCAGCTTGTATGGCTTACCCACGGGGATCTGGTGGGAAAGGTGGTAAGCGTGAAATGCGCCATTTCCCAGGACGACTTTGATGGGGGGAAAACCTTTAATGAGACAGTGGTTTATGCCATCTGCGCCATTATCAAGCTTTTAGGCATGAAATGCACAGAGGTGACAAGCAATCCGGTAAAGGATGAAAACGGAAAATTCATTTATGATATGATCACAATGAAATATCCGGGAGCCTTGGCGACCATTGAGATCGGCTCTACGGTAGATATAGAAAATGAGCTTGTGGTCATCGGGAGCAAGGGAAGGGTGACCATACCTAACGACTGGTGGAACACCGGCTATTTTGAGGCGAAGGTAGAAGGAAGAGAATTCCTGAAAAGGTACAGTTTTAACTTTGAAGGAAATGGCTTCCGGTATCTTCTCCAGGAACTGATGATCATGATCAGTGATAAACGGACAGAATGTACCAGACTGTTTTATGAGGAATCTCAGGCACTGGTGCAGATCCTGAAAAAAATTAACCAGAGGGGATAACCAATGACAGAGAAACAAAAGCATCTGTTAAAGCTTTTCAGGGAGATCGATGGAATCTGTAAAAAGCATAATTTAAGATATGTAATGGCCGGAGGAACTTTGATCGGCGTAGTGAGAAACGAAGGATTTATTCCCTGGGACGATGATGTGGATATTTATATGCCCAGGGATGACTGGGATAAATTTGTAGAACTTTCCAAGACAGAGTTTCCGCCTAACCGGGCTGTCCAGTGTGTGGACGTGGACAGAAGCTACACGAATTCATTTCCGAGATATGCGGATACCAGCAGCTGCGCGGTTCACAAACATCAGGTGATCGGCGATGATAAGGCCGGGGAGATTATAGACGTCCTGACTTTGGATCCTATTCCGGCGGATGACAAGGAATATGAGAAGTACAGGACCCACATGATGATCTATTCTGATCTGGTCAATTTGTCTGTTGTATTTGGAAACAGATGGGAGGTTCCGGCTTCCCTTTACCTGAAATATTTGCTGTCCTATGTTTTCCTGGGAAGAGACAGGACATTAAAAAAACTGGAAAAGATTATGTTTTCCTATAAGGAGGAAGAGTGTACCCGCTATGCTATGCGGTGGGGCGGCTGTCCCTTTTTGTTTGACAAGGATATGCTTTTTCCCGTGAAATATGGAGATTTCGAAGGGGAGAAGGTGATGATCCCCCGCCGCACCAATGACTATCTGGTGTGGCATTACGGAGACGAGTGGTCCTATATCCCGCCTCATGGGGAAAGGGAATCCCACGATGCTATCTGTGTGGAAGGCATTGATTATAAAGAATTCAGAAAAGATTACATGGATCGGGTAAAACCGGGAAAAGCAAGATTTAACGCTGCAGTAAGAAAATTTTATTACATGGCGACGGCCAAAAGAACCCACAGGCTTACACACGAAAGAGACCTTCTTCAGGCAAAGAGTACCGTGATGGACTTAAAAGCCCGTATCCGGGAGTGTCCCCGCAGCTTAAAGGAGCTTGTGGAGGGCCATGAATTTCATACGTTAAATGAAATATTCGCCAATTATTATCAGGTACAGCTAAGCGCGGCATTTATAGGAAGGGAGGATTTCGCCAATATTTATCCTTTCTATCACCCTACTCTTCTGGAGGTAGAAGACGAGGTATTTCTGGCTGCTATGACCACCCTGTTTTATACAGAGCGAATTTCCAAGGCGTACCGTATGTTCCAGGTAAGAGAAAAGCTGGATCATGTAACCCCGGAAATGAAAAAAATGATGGAAGACGTGCTTTTGTTCCGTAAAGCTGTTTGCCATTATGAGATGGGGGAAAAACAAGCCGCACAGGAGATCAGCGCGGATCTTAACGCACGGTATCCGGAAAATCCCAGTTTCCTGAAATTTCAGTGCCGTCTTGTTATGGACGAGGCCAGAGAAAAGGGACGCGCTGCAAAGGCGGAGAGCTTTTTAAAAGAGGCCTGTGCGCTATTTCCTGAAGACGGATATTTTATAAAATATCAGGCGGATCTTCTGTGGATGGAAGGGGAAAAGCCCAAAGCCCTGGGCATGTATGCCGATGCCAGGGAAAAAACCAATAACGGCATTGTACATCTGGAAATCGATAAATTTATGAAGGACCGGAAAGAGGAAGCCCTCGCCTTCTGTATGGAGCTTCTTGAGTCCAAAGAAAGGCCCAAGGCCCTGGAATGGATGGAACTTTGGGGAAGGCTGCTTCCTGAGGATGAAGAGGTTCGGGAGTATTTAAGTCTGGCAAGAGTCTATAATGCAGAGAGCATAAGCGGTCTGGAGGAGATCATAGAAGAAATCCGTGAGGTGCTGGATCATTCAGAGGAAGGGCCAAAGAAAAAGGAGCGCCCGAAAGAAACCGACATCTACCGAAAGGCTATGACCCAGGCCTGGAAGCGTCTGGGCTATCCGGAGGAACTGGCAGGATATCGTACAGAGATCATCTACACGGAGGATTTAGGCGAGCTGGAATGGCTTGTGGAAGAAATCCGGGGATATAAGATCAGAAATAAGGCGAAGAGCGGACATGCCTATAAACTGATCGGCGATATCCGCAGAAAGCAGGGACAGACAGAGCAGGCGTTTGAAAGCTACCGGAAGGCTCTGGAATATGCGGGACATTCTTATGTAAAAAAAGAGGTGGCCAGGATTTTTCTAAACGACATGTACCGGGGCGGCAGAAAACTCGCCCAGTACGGGAAAAATGGAGATGCTTCAGAATTTATGGACAACTGGCTGAATAAATACGGCAGTATAGAAGAATTAAAGGATCTGGTCAGGAGACTTCTGTGATCCTTGGTTACATGCCGCCCCGCCAAAAACCATGTACCTGCTGCGTGGCCGCGGGGCGGAAACAGGCTTTGCGATAAAGGAGAGAAGAATATCTTAACAGAAACGGAGCAGAAATAATTGAAAAGAGAACAACAGGAAGTGTTATCGCTTCTTAAGGAAATAGATAAGATTTGCAGAAAAAATAAAATACCATATTATCTTTCTCCTCAGCTTACTCTATGCGGAGTCACAGGGCAGCCCTTCCCCCAGGATCCCCTCTGCGGAGTGGTTTTAATGAAAACAGGAGATATGGAGCGGTTTCGAATTGCTTTCGAAGCAGATCCGCCCAAGAGAAGAACTTTGGAAAGCATGAAAAACAATAAACGGTTTCCGGGTTTGTATCTTCGTTATGAAAATATGGATACCCTTTGTTTCCGCCTGGATGAGGGAAGAAATTTCAGGTATCCGGGAATGGGAGTGGATATCCTTCCTTTAAGAGGAAAGATTGCTTCCAGAAAGGGCCATCTGTGGAACCGGGCCCTGGAAGTGGGCTGGCAGCAAAGCTGCTATCTTTATAACAATAAACCCGGACTTTCCGGTATGCTGTGTAAGCTGCCTGTAAGGCTTTTAAGTTTAGGAGGCAGAGCACGCTTGGGTAAAAGGCTATATGAAAAATTTGTGGAGAGACAGGATACAAAGGGCAGCGATGAGTATGTACTCCGGCTGAACCGTACAGAAACCTTGTATTATCCTGCGGAAATTTTTAAAAAGACAGCACAGCTTGAACTGGAGGGAAGTAAGTTTCTGGTGCCGGACGGAAAGATCTGGTATCTTCAAAAAACTTACGGGTCTGATTATGAAAATGTACCGGCGGAGGAACCGAAACCGGACTGGACAGTCATGACAAGTGCGTTAGTAAGCTATGAGGATTATTTTCAGGAGACAGGATCTTTGAAAAAGCTTATTAAGGCCCGGCGGCGCCAGTATCTTAAAGATTCTATCGGACGGCGGCGCCAGAGATATTATAACTGGTGCTGGAACTACGCAAAGCTTTGCGCTGGTCAGAGAGAACTGGATGTTTATTATGAAGAAAAAAAAGATTATATCAAGAATCTTTACAAAAATGGAGATTATGTACGCCTGGAAGCTGTTTTCAGACCGTATACCAGGATGAACCAGAGATGCTTAAAGGAGAAGGAGATTTATGCTTCTGACGAGGAGATGATGGAAATTTACCTGGATGTATTGGAAAAAACAGGAAACGGTGAACTAAAGAGACAGATCGAGAGGTATTGGAGTTAACTAGGAGGATGCTATGAAGCTTACAGATTATATCGTTTCATTTTTGGAAAAAAAGGGGATTTACGATTTCTTTGGCTATCAGGGAACTATGATCGCACATTTCGTGGACTCGGTAGAGAGAAATCCCAATACCCATAACCATTCCTGCTACAATGAGCAGGGAGCTGCTTTTGCCGCCTGCGGTTATGCCCAGGCAAAGGATGACTGTGCCTGCGCTTACGCCACAAGCGGCCCGGGGGCGGTAAATCTCCTTTCCGGTGTGGCAAACGCTTATTTTGATTCTCTTCCGGTGGTGTTCCTTACCGGTCAGCTTAATACTTATGAGTATTCCGGAATCAAGGGGCTTCGGCAGCAGGGGTTTCAGGAAATTGATATCATTTCTATGGCGAAGCCTGTGACAAAATACTGTGTTCAGATTCGTGAACCGGAGGATATTGTAAAGGAGCTTAATAAAGCGTACCATATTGCTACTACTGGCAGAAAGGGGCCGGTTCTTATCGACCTTCCCATGAATATACAGAGGAGCGAAGTAGAACATCCCCTCTATGATATGGAATTTGAGGAAGAGCACTTTGAAGAGGGGCTTGGAGATAAGGCGGCTTTTGTCATAGGAGAAGCTTTAAGAAAAGCGAAGCGCCCTCTTATCATGATGGGACATGGAGTGGACAGCAAGGAAAGCCAAAGCGCTCTTTTGAATTTCGCTGAGAAATATCAGATTCCTGTTGTGACCAGCGTCCTTGCGAAATCGGTGGTGCCTTATGACCATCCCATGAATTTCGGCTGCATAGGCGGGGCATACGGACATCGTTACGCCAATATGATCGCAAATGTAAAAAGCGACTTGCTGGTGTGCTTCGGCATTTCTCTTTGTACCAGGCAGATTGGAGTGAAGGTTCATGAGTTTGCAAAAGGAGCGAAGATCATCCGGGTAGACATTGATCCTTATAATCTTCAGAGAGATATTCATGAGAATGGCGTAAATGAAGAAAAATTCTGCGTGACCACGGAAGAAGTGATCAATAAACTGAAAAAAGAAGCCTTTGTAGTGGATGAAGAGCGAAAAGACTGGGTCGTAGTGTGCAATGAGATTAAAAATAATCTTCAGGCAGTGGATGACGCCACGCCGGAACGTTATCCGAATAAAATGATAGAAAAGCTCAGCGAATGTCTTGCCGATACTTCCGCAGTGGCAGTGGATGTGGGACAGCACATGGTGTGGAGTTATCAGTCCTTTAAAAATCAAAGAGGACAGAATCTTCTATTTTCCGGCGGTCATGGAGCCATGGGATATGCCCTGCCAGCGGCAATCGGCGCTCATTATGCCACAGGCAGGCCGGTGGCATGTATTTGCGGAGACGGCGCTTTTCAGATGAATATCCAGGAACTTCAGTGGGTAAAAAGAGAAAACATACCAGTCAAGATGATCGTTATGAACAACGGCGCTTTAGGTATGATCCGACACCTGCAGAGAGATTATTTTGATTGTCTGTTCGCAGGGACGACAGACGGCTGCGGCTTTTCTTCCTGTGATTTCAGGAAAGTGGCTTTAGGGTATGGAATCCAGGCGGAGAGAGTATGGTGTGACCAGGCACCGGAGACAGCTTCGGAGTTTCTTAAGGGAGAAGGCCCCATGCTGTTAGAGATCACAATGGAGCATGGAACCTTCGCTTATCCTAAGACTTGTCTGGGCGAACCGATCCATAACCAGCAGCCTTACGCGCCTAAGGAAGTATACGAGAGACTGCTTGCGCTTTAAGACAAAGGGGGACAGGTTCAGAAAAGTGAGTTTGTTCCCCCGTCTTTTTCGAAAAGGAGGATTTTATCATGGATAGAAAAAGAGTATCAGTTATAACTGCCGGAACCTCCGGAATAGGCAGGGGAATCGTGGAAAAGATCCTGGAAAATTCCGCAGAAGGAGACCTGGTATTTGTAAATTATGCCCACAACGAGGAGAGGGCAAGGGCTTTTGTGGAAGGAATGCCGGAGAAATGGCAGGAGAGGGTAGCGCTGGTAAAAGCGGACATGTCTTCCTATGAGGATATGATGGGCTTCGTCCAGGTGATCAAGGATAACGCCGGGCATGTGGACTGGCTGGTGTGCAATGCAGGTATCAGTACCTATGCCAAGTATGAGGACTACACCTTTGAGGAGTGGACAAAGATCGTAAATACCAATCTGTCTATTCCGGTGTTTATGGTAAAAGAACTGCGTCCCATCATGAAAGAAGGAGGCAAGGTCTTATTTATGGGTTCCTATGCAGGAGTGCAGGCTTATTCTTCCTCTCTGGTATATGGGGTGACGAAGGCAGCGGTGCATTTTTTGACCAAGTCTCTGGTAAAGGAGTTTGAGCCAAAGGGAATTACCGTAAATGCTATTGCCCCGGGATTTATCCAGACAACCTGGCATGAGAACAGGAGCAGGGAAAGCTACGACAGGATCAATAAAAAGATCGCCCTGCACCGCTTTGGAGAGGTAAAGGATGTGGCGGATCTGGCCTACTGTATCTTGACAAACGGATATATGAATGGAAGTATCGTAGATATACATGGAGGATACGATTATTTTTAATCTGGAAACAGGAGAAAGTGACACGCACTTTTACAGACAGAGAGCAAAAAAGGGGACAGGCATTTCTACCTGTCCTTTTTTGATATAAAGTAATCTTTTGGGGAAGCCGTTTTATTCTTGTGAGGGGAAAACTTTTGCATAAGCCGTCCAACGCAGTATCCAAGGCAGACCCATAAGCCGAGCATCCCCAGATATTCGGCAAAAAACTGCCACAGAGGCTGGGACATATCGAAAAATACAAATTGCGTTCTAAGAAACAGATAATCACTGATATTATTCTTAACAAAGGCGAAAATGCCGAAGCAGCAGATCAGTAAAGCCAGTATGCGCAGTATCCATGTGCGGGCAGGAGACGGAGCTTTAATCCCGCAGGCCTTTCTCATCCTTCCCATGATCATATTCCAGTGAAGCCCCAGGTGTACGCTCATAAGGATAAAGCCCCAGTAGGCAGCGATCATATGCAGAAGTCTCGCGAAGCTCATTCCGCCGCTTATGGGCAAAAAGACGAACACTGTCCGTGACATGATGATGCCGCTTATCATAAGACCGATCATAGAGAGAAAGATCAGCACGTTGATCACTGTCTGTAAAACACGAAGAGGCGTGTATTTCCCTTTGACGAGGTTTTTGTGCCAGCGGTAATTTAAGGCGTGATGGGCAAGAAAAAGCAGGAACATTCCCGTACCCATCCATTCATGCGCCGCTTCTCCGATAAGCATATACGCCATCTGGCAGAGCAACAGAATGGTCATGGCAAGGTCAATAAGAAGTTTTATTTTAGGTTTCATAGGTTCCTCTTTCTGATATATATATGGTATCAATAATGACAGATTTGGGAGTCTGCTTTTTAAGAACAAGATTTTTGTCTGGGGACAATGCCTTATGAGGAAGTATAACTGCTGGTGCCGTCATAATATCCCACTAAGTATCCGTACATTTCTATTTCCTGTATGCCGCTTTCCTGGCTGTCATAGAAGTTCCCGTCTCCGTAGAAACCATAAATGCCATCCTCGGTGTAAACAGTGAGGACAATGGTATCGTCCGTCTCAGAAACAGAATCGAAAGAAGAGGGAGACTGGGCGTCCTCTTGCTTTTCCATATGGCCGTGTATTTCCGCGACGGTTTCTCCGCCGTTCTCTCCCTCCTGGAGCACGTCGAAAGCTCCTTTGGCTGTATAAATTTCACCGGCATAGGTGTGGATGACTATTTTTACCGTATCCGGACAGCTGGCTGTGTTTTCTGATAAACTGACGGCGGTTTCCTGGCTTTGCGCGACTGGGGGCACCAGTGTTTCGGTATGTTTTTGCGGGAAGGGATTTACCAGGGAAAGCATAAGAGTAATTCCCAAGAATGCAGCAGCAGCTATTTTTTTTCTGGGTTTAGGGTCTGACATTTAAAACTCACCTCCTGAAAAGCGGCAGACATTTATTGAAGATACCCAAGGCCATCCAGCCAGTCTTCTACCACTTCTTCAGCATCTGAAGCCTCGGAGCTGCTCAGGGAGAGCCCTTCTAATACGTCTGCCTCGGGTTCTGCTGATTCAATTTCACTGATAGTGGAGGAAAAACCGCTGCCGCCGGAAGTGACGAAGGGAATGAGGGTTTTTCCGGAGAGATCATAGTCATCCAAAAAGCTGTATACGGCCATTGGCATATCTCCCCACCAGTTAGGAAAACCTAAAAATATGGTTTGATAAGCATCCAGGCTTTCCAGTTCTGTTTCCAGTTCAGGCCTTGTGTCCTGGCTTTGTTCATCCTGCGCCTGATCCAGGGTATCGTCATAATTGTCAGGATATTTCTGGACAGTACGGATGGAAAAAAGGTCTGCTTTTGCGGCTTCACTGATCATGCGGGCAACTGCGCCTGTGTTTCCGGTAACTTCGTCATCCACTGTCTGAATGCTTGCCGAAGCGGACGCGTCTACATCCTCCGGAAGGTCTGCGTTTTCCCCATAGGTGAAATAAACCACCAGGAAGTTGGAAGAAAGGGACTGAGCGTTTTCGCCGGCAGCTTCGCCTTCCTGGGAGGTTTCCTCCTGCTGGGAGTCAGAGACATCATCGCTGCTGGCGTACACAGCCGTAGGGACAGACAGGGTTAAAGCAAGCAGCAGGGAAACAATATTTTTTTTCATAAGTTTTTTTCTCCTTTCTCTTTCAGTTCATGGATCAGATAGTCTACGGTGTCTAAGTACTGTTGTTTTTTATGAATGTCGTCTAATAATTCATAGCGGAACTTTCTAAGGATCCGTATTTGAGAAACAGAGGTGTTCTTTTGGCCTTGAAGAGCACTTAGTTCCTTTAAAGAATCCATATCCATTCCTGCTTTTTCTAAAAAATGATATTTTCTGCTGGTATCCTCTGCGATCATAATCTCCTCCTGTTTTTTCAGCTATAAAGAGGACAAATCCGTTTCGGTTTCAGAGTGTTCCTTTTTGCTGAGGGATTCGGACTCTTTTATAAAAAATTAGATGCAGATCCGGAAAAAGGTTTTTCTTTGATCTACATCTACATTATAAGTAAGGATAGGAGGGATGTCGAATACTTGTATTATATATTTAACAATGCTCTGGGAGCATGAAAAAAATCATGCCTTCAGAGAACCCCTTCAGAGAACCGCATGGCTTTTTAAAACAAGGTCTTACTAAATTTGCTGCATTCATCAGTTACGCTAAATTTAAGGAAAAAGCTTGACTACATTCCGGGAATATGGTACACTTGACAAGCGACATGGAAGTTAGGTCTTTTTTTTATGCCCGAAAATGTACGGATGCAGGATCCGGCGAAAGAGAAGACCATGCAAATGAAAACACTGGAGGTGGAAGTTGTGCGCGTTAAAATTACATTAGCATGCACCGAGTGCAAGCAGCGTAACTACAATATGACGAAAGAAAAGAAAAACCATCCTGAGAGGCTGGAAACGAAAAAATATTGTAAGTTCTGCCGCAAGCACACTATGCACAAGGAAACGAAGTAATCACAGGATTGTGAGGTAGGCTATGCTAGGAAAGTTAAAAGCTAAAGCTGCCGGCAAGACGAAAGAGCCGAAACAAGGCAAAGAAAAGGCTGGCAAAACAAAAGGCCAGAAGAATAACTGGTTTCAGGGACTTCAGGCAGAATTTAAAAAGATCGTCTGGACAGACCGCAAAACTCTGGTTAAGCAGACCATAGCCGTAGTGATCATCACGATCATTTTGGCTATTCTGATTGGCGTCATGGACGCGGTAATACTGGAAGGCATTAATCTTTTAGTAGGATAAGGGCAAGGGTGAACGTATGTCAGAAGCAAAATGGTATGTTGTCCATACCTATTCAGGGTATGAAAACAAAGTAAAAGCCAACATTGAAAAGACAATCGAAAACAGACACCTGGAAGACCAGATTTTGGAAGTCCGCGTTCCGCTTCAGGATGTAGTGGAAATGAAAAACGGAACTGCCAAGCAAGTTCAGAAAAAGATGTTTCCGGGTTATGTGCTTCTAAATATGGTAATGAACGATGACACCTGGTATGTAGTGCGCAATACCAGAGGCGTGACAGGTTTCGTAGGTCCGGGATCCAAGCCGGTTCCTTTGACCGAAGAGGAAATGCTGCCCCTTGGGATCAAGGAAGAAAGCATTCAGGTGGACTTTAACGAAGGCGACATGGTGGTAGTAACCGGAGGCGCATGGAAGGATACCACAGGAGTCGTAACATCTATTAATCTTCAGAAGCAGGTAGTCACCATCAATGTTGAACTGTTTGGCCGCGAAACGCCGGTAGAAATAAGTTTCGCAGAAATCAAGAAGATGTAACTCGTGGGAGGGAAGAAACCCCCGCCAATACCACATAGGAGGTGCCGAAAATGGCAAAGAAAGTAACAGGATATATTAAATTACAGATTCCCGCTGGAAAAGCAACTCCAGCACCACCAGTTGGTCCTGCACTTGGACAGCATGGTGTAAACATCGTTCAGTTTACAAAAGAGTTTAACGCAAGAACAGCAGACCAGGGCGATCTGATCATCCCGGTTGTGATCACTGTTTATGCAGACAGAAGTTTCAGCTTCATAACCAAGACTCCGCCGGCAGCAGTTCTTCTTAAGAAAGCTGCTAACATCAAATCCGGTTCCGGCGTACCGAACAAAACAAAGGTTGCTAAAGTAACAAAGGCTCAGATTCAGGAGATCGCAGAGCTTAAGATGAAAGATTTAAATGCAGCATCCCTTGAGGCAGCTATGAGCATGATCGCTGGTACTGCAAGAAGTATGGGAATCGAAGTCGCAGACTGAGAATAACTGCAAAGCATAGCAGAGGAATTACAATATAGAAGTGGGAGGGAAATTCCCGCAATTACCACAGGAGGTTATAGAAATGAAACGAGGAAAGAAATACGTGGAAGCTGCCAAGGCAGTTGACCGCGCAACATTATATGATACCGCAGAAGCTATCAGTTTGGTAAAGAAAACTGCAGTTGCTAAATTCGACGAAACCATCGAAGTTCATATCCGTACAGGCTGCGATGGACGTCATGCTGACCAGCAGATCCGTGGTGCAGTTGTTCTGCCTCATGGAACTGGTAAAACCGTTCGTGTATTAGTATTTGCTAAGGATGCAAAAGCAGACGAAGCAAAAGCAGCAGGTGCAGAGTATGTTGGAGCAGAGGAATTGATTCCGAAGATCCAGAATGAAGGATGGCTGGATTTCGACGTTGTTGTTGCAACTCCTGATATGATGGGCGTTGTAGGTCGTTTAGGCCGTGTACTTGGACCGAAAGGTTTAATGCCAAACCCGAAAGCTGGTACAGTAACCATGGATGTTACAAAAGCGGTAAACGATATTAAGGCTGGTAAGATTGAGTACCGTCTTGATAAAACTAACATTATCCATGTTCCGATTGGTAAAGCTTCCTTTACTGAGGAACAGTTAAGCGACAACTTCCAGACGCTGATGGATGCCATCGTCAAGGCTAGACCAAGCACACTGAAGGGACAGTTCTTAAGAAGCGTAACCATCGCTCCTACAATGGGACCTGGTGTGAAGATCAATCCGCTGAAGCTGGCATAATAGATTGCAAAGAAAAGGACATTCCTGATATGGAATGTCCTTTTTGCTTGGGAGTTCAACGGCGAAACCACGCCTTCATGGTGTCCAGCACTTTTACCAGTTCCTCCTCCTTGATGATGTAGGGGACCATGGCATAGAGGCAGTTTAAAAAGGGCCTGCTGAAGACTCCTTTTTCATAGGCAAACTGCTGATATCCTTTTAGGGAGGAAGGATCCCATACTTCCGCGCAGACGCAGCCGCCCATGATCCGGATTTCTTTTATGCGCGGATCGGAGAAGTCTTTCATTTCCCGGCGGGTGATCTCTTCGATTTTTTTAATCTTAGACATATAGTCTTCTGTCTCAAAAAGTTCTATAGACTTTAAGGCCACAGAACAGGCCAGGGCATTTCCCATAAAGGTGGGGCCGTGCATTAAGGCGTGATCCGGGTTATCATCGTAAAAGCCCTCGAAGACTTTTTGGTTCGCTACGGTAACTGCATGGCCAATATAGCCTCCGGTCAAAGCTTTTCCTAAAACCAGGATATCCGGCAGTACCAGATCAGCCACAAAACGGTTTCCGGTCCGACCAAAACCAGTGGCTACCTCATCAAAAATCAGCAGCACATCATATTCATCGCATAGTTCCCTGGCCCGTTTTAGAAAAGAGATATCATACATACGCATTCCTCCCGCGCCCTGTAGGAGGGGTTCCGCCAGAAAGCAGTTCAGCCGTTCTCCATATTGTTGAAAAGTTTTTTCTAAAGCGGGTATTTCTGTAGGAATATGGACTACATAAGGACTTGGGCCATAGGCTTTCAGTACGAAATGGTAATCTTCATCATCGCCGGCCTCCATGGTTTTAAAGGTATCTCCATGGTAGGCATGCTCTAGAGAGAGGATCATAGTACGATTTTCTCTGCCCTGGTTCAGGTAGTATTGGAGAGCCATTTTTAAGGCTACTTCTACGGCCACGCTGCCGGAATCGGAAAAGAAGCAGTAATCAAGGGTTCCGGGAAGCCATTCCTGGAGCTTTTGGGACAATTTTTCCGCGGGAGCATGGGTAAGACCGCCCAGCATTACATGTGAAAATTTTTCTGCCTGTGAGCAGATAACCTGGGTTAAAGCGGGATGCTTGTACCCGTGGATTACGCTCCACCAGGAGGAAATAGAATCGATCAGTTTATGCTTCCCGGCATAGAGGTACACGCCGCCAGCGTCTGTGATCTTATAGGGGGGATTCATTGTTTTCATTTGTTCATAAGGATACCAGATCATTTTTTCTCCTTTCAGCGCCCTTTACTTACGGAGTACGCAGGCTGTGTCAATAATGGCAGATTTGGAAGTTTGCTTCCAAACTTATTCTCCGTTTTTGTTATTAGCGCAAGCTGGCTTATTCATAAAATGCCTCCAGCTGGTCTGAAGTGATGGAAAGACTGCTTCCGCCTTCTTTTACACAGGCAATTACCTTTACGCCGGTAAGTTCCTGGCACATTTTCAGATTATCCTCATGCATAAGATTTCCCGGCTGAAAACGGTTAAAGATGATGCCCTTAAGGGGGATGCCATGGGCTTTCATATAAAAGGCAGTCAGCCCCACATCATTTATCGTTCCAAGTCCGGCATCCGCCACTAAAAGGCAGGAAAGATCCAATGCGGATATCAGATGGGGCAGACGGATGTCTTCCTCATCGTAGCAGATAGGACAAAGGATTCCTCCGGAACCTTCCACAGTGACGGTATCATATTTGCGGCAGAGGGTATGAAAAGCTTCCAGCACACGATCCATTTTTACGGGATTTCCTTCCAGACGGGAGGCCAAGTGGGGGGAAACGGCATGCTCGTAGACATAAGGGCACATTTCCCCTAGAGGCTGGCTGATCCCGGAGATTTCCTTGACATGCAGGGCGTCTCCGGGAATCAGAGTATGATCCGCTGCCCGCTGGTTTCCGCTCATGGCAGCTTTAAAATAGGCCGGATTCATGCCTCCTTCTTTTAATGTTTTCAGGATCAGGCCGGTGACATAGGTTTTGCCTACGTCAGTTCCCGTCCCGGTGATAAAAATATTTTTACTCATAGAGCTTCACCTCGTAACCCAATTCCTTTAAAAGTCCATGGTCAGTTTGGGCTGTGATTCCTGCAGTGGTGAGCATGTCGCCGGTAATGGCTGCGTTTGCCCCTGACAAAAAACAGCTTTTTCCTTTATCCGGCAAAAGCCCCCTTCCTCCTGCAAGGCGGATAAAGGCATCTGGCAGAAGAAAACGGAATACAGAGATAATGCGGCACATATCCTCCTGGGACAGCCTTGGATTATTTTCAAAGGGAGTTCCGGGAATGGGGTTCAGCATATTTACAGGAATGCTCTTGATTCCAAGCCCCTGAAGGGTAAGCGCCAGATCGATCCTGTCCTCTTTTGTTTCCCCCAGCCCCATGATACCGCCGCTGCACACAGGAAGTCCGGCAGCAGAGGCGGCGCGGATGGACCTAAGTTTATCATCGAAGGTGTGGGTGGTACAGACATTGGGAAAGTTTCTTCTGGAGGTTTCCAGGTTGTTATGGATCCTGGAAACGCCGGCCTCCCTTAACTTTCTGTACTGGTCTTCGTTCAGCAGCCCGAAAGAAACACAGACGGAGAGAGAAGTCTCTTTTCTGATCCTTTTTACTGTGCTGCATATTTCTTTGATTTCCCTGTCTGACAGGGATTTTCCAGAGGTGACGATGGAATAGCGGGGAATGCCCTGATCCTGGGCTTTTTTTGCCTGGGCTAAAATATCCTCCGGGGAAAGGAGGGGGTATTCTTCCGCACCGGTATGGTTATGGGAAGACTGGGCGCAGAAGCGGCAGTTCTCTGAACAGCGGCCGCTCTTTCCGTTAATAATAGTGCAGAGATCAAAATGGTTGGAGCAGAAATGTCTGCGGATCTCATCCGCTGTCCGGCAAAGCTCATGCAGAGGCTGAACGTATAACTTCAGAGCTTCTTCCCTGGTGACGGGGCCTTTCTGGCTGAGAACCTTTTCTTTTAAATGCTGTATGTATGTCATTGTTTTTCCTTTCTGGCGTATTTTACTCACGGAGTACGTTGGCTGCGTCAATAAATGGTAGATTTGGAAGTTTGCTTTCAGACTTGCCTCTTCCAGACGAATTTTGCCTACTGGATTAGGCTTTTTCCAAACTTCAGATTCTTTCTGTCTTTATTAAAGGGATCAGGCGTTTTCCTAAAAAAGCGCCTAAAATACAAAGGACAATATCTCCTGGAACTGCCAGGATAAAACAATAAAGAAACAGGGGCCAGATTCCAATGGGATCCTTAAGATACAGTCTGCTGATAAGATAATAGTAGGCCATCCCGAAAATGTAGACCACGGCAAGTCCTGAAAAGTTAGCCGCAAGAATTCTTTTATAGGACGGATAAGTGCCCTCTCCGGCCAAACAGCCGGTGAGAAAAGCGCCAAGGGCGAATCCCAGGATGTAGCCAAAGCTGGGCTGCAGTATATAGCCGATTCCTCCGCCCTGGGCGAAAACCGGGAGGCCGCACAGCCCCAGGACAATATAAACGCATACTGCAAGCGATCCCAGCTTGGGCCCCAGGAGCAGCCCGGCCAGCATAGTAAACAGATACTGGAGGGTGAAGGGAACAACGGGGATGGGAATTTTAATAAAGGCCCCTGCGCAGATCAGCGTCACAAACATGGCGCAAAAGATCATGTGTTTTGTTTTTTGTGCGTACAAGTTAAGTCTCCTTTTTATAAAGTGAACGAATCCAAAAGCGCCACGCTGATTTCTCCGGATGACAGGCGCTGGATTTCTCCATCTTCATATTTAACCAGCAGACGGCATTGATCGTCTATATCCAGGGCGAGCGCTTTTCGGCTTTCTCCGGGGAGATGAACCTGGATTTCTTTTCCGATTACAAGACTGTGATCACGGTATGTTTTTATATAATCTTTCTGCTCAGGCATAGAATAGTAGGCCATAAAGGAATTTAGAAATTCTGCGGCGAGGAGGTTTTTTCCATCGCTTAAAGAAACAGAAAATACAGATCCGGCGGTGCGGGCGATTTCTTTTGGAAACCCCTCTTTAGGGGGATAGACGTTGATCCCGATGCCTAAAACCGCATATTCTAAAAGACCGTCCTCCAGCCCGAAGGAAGCTTCTGTAAGGATGCCGCTTACTTTTTTATTGTCCATGTAGATGTCGTTTACCCACTTGATCTGGGCTTTTTTCTTTGAAATATTCTCTATGGCGTCGCAGGCCGCCGCTGCCGCCATGGTAGTGAGTTTTACAGCCTGGCGGGAAGAATACTGAGCGGGGCGTAAAAGCAGGCTCATATAGATGCCTGTATCTGCAGGGGAGAAAAAGCTGCGCCCAATGCGGCCCCGTCCTTGGGTCTGGGTATTGGCTGCGATGACAAGGCCTTCTGATGCTCCAAGAGCGGCTTTTTCCCGAACGAGAGTATTGGTGGATACAGTGGCAGGCACTGTCTGGATCTTTATGTGGGAGCACACTGGTTTTAAATATTTCTCTATTCCCTGGGAGGAGAGGATATCTGTTTCTTCTGCAAGACAATAGCCTTTATTCGGAACGGCATGGATTGGATAGCCCTCTTTTTGCAATGCTTTTACGGCCTTCCATATGGCAGTCCGAGAGAGGGAAAGACTTAAGGCGATGTCTGCGCCGGAAAGGTAGATGCCTTTGTTCTGTTCGAAAAGAGTGAGAAGTTTTTGTTTTGTGGTCATGTTTGAGACCTCCTTGAAGACCTGATTTATTTCCGCGGACAACGAGCCAAGAGGACGCGCTTGCGTGTCCATTCGGCAGTAGCCGCGAGGGCCGAATACCCCCGCAGCTGCATTGTAAATTTGATATCCTGCAGCTTGCTGAGGGGGTTGGGGCTTTACATGGACGGCTTAAAGAGGACGGAGGCTGAGCTCTGTCTCGCTTGGAATGCTTGTTGATTCTGATGATAACATTTGGAAATATAAAATGTCAACTTTTATTTTGGAAAGGTTGACAATTGGCGTATGTTAGACCTGAATCTGCGTTTACAGTGTGGCTGCGGCAGCATATGGTGCAGAAAGCGATTTGGCTTCGGGCAGCGAGCTTGAAATGCTAAATTTCCTGGTGGCTGGTCAATATGTGGCCAGTATTCTGACATATTTACGTTCGGCATAATGATTCGCCAGCATTTTCGTAAGGAGCTCATGGTTGTTTTTGGGGAAAAGGTGTATTATAATGAAAAAGATAAAGGAAAAATGTCGGAAAAAGGGAGGCATTTATGAAGAAAACAGCGACGATCTGCTTTGCAAATAATAAAGGCGGAAGCGGAAAATCCACTACTTGTTCCAACGTAGGCGCCGCTATGGCAAGAATGGGGAAAAAAGTGCTGCTTGTAGACGGAGATATGCAGTTAAACCTTTCTCTTTCCTTTTTTTCTGAGGAAGAGGTGCTCCGCATGGCGGCACGAGAAAAGAACCTTTACCATGCAATTGGAAAACAGGAAGATCTGACAGATTATATTGTTCCCACAAAGTATGAAAATCTGGATCTGATCCCCTCTTCCACCCAAATGAGTTCCATTGAATACGAGCTGTTTACCAAATGGCAAAGGGAGTTTATTTTAAAGAAATGTCTTCAGAAAATCAAAGATCTTGGGATATATGATTATATCCTCATTGATGCTCCTCCTACTTTAGGGGGATGGGTCATGAATATCCTGTGCGCTTCCGACCAGGTGCTGGTGCCGGTGGAGGCGAGTCCCTGGGGAATGTTCGGCCTGGCCAATATGTTTGACTTCTTAAATGAGGTCAAGGAGATTGCCCCCTCTCTTAAAATACTCGGAGTAGTGATCACGAAGGCAGATACCAGAAAAGGATATTTTAAGCAGACTTTGGAAATTTTACAGGAGATGGAGGACATTGCTCTTCTGGATTCTTATATAAGGGTGGACAGCTCTATTGAATGGGCGCAGGACGCCAGCGCTCCTGTAGTGGAGTATAAAAAGAGCAGCAGAAGTGCGAAAGAATATATGGAATTGGCAAAGGAGGTAATAGAACGTGTCGGTAGGTAAAGCAAGTATTAAGCGTGCCGCAAGCGCGGAAACGAAAAAAACAGCAGCCACAGGCAGAGGAAGGGGAAAGGCAGCGCAGGATGTGAAGTCGTCTGTGCTTACCCCTATGGATTCCCAGGAGCTTCAGGTAGTTTTTTTAAAGGATAAAACTTCCGGTGAGGGAGAGAAAAACCGTCCTATCCGTATTACAGAAGAGCTTCCGGACTATCTGCTGTGATGACAGAAAAGAGGAATGGAATTGGCAGCCAGAAGACGCAGACGAAAGAAAAATAATAAGACGAAACTGATCATCTGCGCCATTGTGGAGGTGATCGTTATCCTTACATTGGTGGTGATAATCGGCTGGAATAAGGGAGTGGAGGACTGGTTCTTAAGCTTTCAGAGACCGGTGGTAAGAAATCTGGATCTTAGCGGTATTAACAGTCCATATGCTGTGCTGATGCAGGCCAGGGGCGGAAAGATCATTGGCGAGATGGGAAGTGAAGAAAGGATCTATCCTGCTTCCATGACAAAGATCATGACAGCCATTGTGGCTATAGAAGAGCTGGATGACCTGGAACAGGAAATTACCCTTACATCGGATATGTTTGCCGGATTATATGAGCAGGATGCCACCCAGGCGGGATTTCAGCCAGATGAAAGGGTTCGGGCGATAGACCTCCTATATGGTGTTATGCTGCCTTCCGGCGCGGAGTGCTGTATTGCCCTGGCGGATGAGATCGCAGGATCTGAGGAGGCTTTTGTAGAGCTGATGAATAAAAAAGCGGCAAGGCTGGGAATGGATGACACGAATTTTCGTGATACTACCGGGCTTCACGATCCGGATCATTACAGTACGGTAAAGGATATGGCCATTCTTTTAAAGTACGCTATTCGAAACGATACCTTCCGGGAGATCATTGAAAGCCATTACCACTCTACACCGCCAACGAACATCCATCCGGACGGGATTACTTTTTACAGTACCATGTTTCAGTCACTTTCCGATACCGCTGTCACCGGCGGGGAGATCCTGGGAGGAAAAACCGGATACACCAGTGACGCTGGCCTTTGTCTGGCAAGCTTTGCCCAGGTTGGTGACAGAGAATATATCCTGGTCACCGCAGGAGCTCCGGGAAACACAGGAAGCCCTCTCCATGTGCAGGATGCAGTGACGATTTATAACCGGCTGGGAGAAGCTCTGGAGGCGGCGGGATGACCGGTGATGTATTAAGGCTGCATAAAAAGGCGGTAGTGAGGATGTTTTTGGAAGAGTACGATGAAGAGCTGCATGAGAGGACTCTGCGCCGTGAAGGGGTAGAAGAAGGACGGAAACAAGGATTGGAACAAGGGCTAAAACAAGGCTTTTCGTAAAACAACCCTGAATTACCCGATTACCCATGAAGTATATTGCATTGCTGATTCGCATATGCTATAATGCCAGTAGGCAAAGTGAAGTGTGTAGTCCATGGAACTTGGCTGCAAACAAAAACCCCAGTGCGGCTACACTGGGGTTTTCTATTCCTATTTCTGGAGATGGGAAGGCTTAACCCCATAGGCTGGTTACCGGCTATTTATTGCCATCCAACCATGTGCAGATGAGATGGCAAATCACACCTGCCGCAATGGCGACTATAAGTGAAGTGAATACTTCCATGGAACTCACCTCCTTCCTGTTACTAGTATCGGAGGCGGTAACAGAAAAATTATATCATAACAGATCTTTACGTTCCAGACATTTTCCTCTTAAATGGCGTACATTGAGTCATCTAAATGAATCACATAAATATAACTCCGTCAAGAAACGGTAAAAAGTTCGTGAAACACCCCTGTTTGTTTTTAAATCACAATTGCATTTCAGAGCATATTGTGCTATACTCTACGCATCATCTCATTATTTCCATATACAGAAATTTATTTTCTACAGCCGGTATTCACCGGAAATTTTCCCAGAGCAGCAGATTTTACACTTTTCGAAAACAAGAATAACATTTATAATGGAGGAAGATACATGAGCAGAAAACCAAAAGCCAAAAAGCTTAAAAGCCATGTAAAAAAGAGAGATTTTATCTCCGCTACTCCAGATAAAAGCACGCATGTGCAAAGAAAACATAAAGATAAATTGTTCCGCTTCATTTTTCAGGATAAGAAGAAACTGTTGCAATTGTATAATGCTCTTAATAGATCAAGTTATCAGGATGAAAAAGGCTTATATATTCTTACATTGGAGAAT
>DWYZ01000053.1 GCA_019118425.1 Candidatus Blautia faecavium
AGTAGGGCTATCGTTAAAAAGCATAGACCCCTACCAAAAAGCAGTCGTAATAATCGCTGCCTTTCAGCAGCAAAACTTTAAATATTTGCTTGACAATAAGCAGCGAAAATGCTATACTAATGAAGAGGTGAGACTATGCCCAATTTAGGTGAAATGATAAAGAACAAGCGAGAAGCCGCTGGGCTGTCTCAGAAGAGATTAGGAACTGCCTGCGGATTGAGCGATAGCGAAATCATGAAGATTGAAAATGGACAGCGCAAAACGCCAAGTTGGAAAAATTTGTGCAAAATCGCACAGGTATTAGACTTCCATCCGTTCGAGATTTTGTTGGTCGCGGGATACATTACTGAGAATGACATCAATCCTAAAGTAAGGCTTCATGGATTGGATAAGTTGAATGAGAATGACATAGAAACCATTCAGCTGTTTGTTGATTTTATGATTTCAAGAAAAGGCACCGACAGGAACCCAGAAGGAGGGCTTTAATATATGCCATACAGATTAGGAGAATTGTTCTGCGGTCCTGGCGGAATCGCCTGGGGCGCACTCCACGCAGATATAGGAAATCCAGAGTATACAATAGTGCATCAGTGGGCAAACGACTATGATGCGAGTACTTGTGACACATACCGCTATAATATTTGCCCGGATGCCCCACAGACTGTTTACCACGAGGACATCAGGAAACTTGACATGAGCAAGCTGGCACCAATTGACGCACTGGCTTTCGGCTTCCCATGCAACGATTATAGCGTTGTAGGTGAACAAAAAGGAATGGATGGCGTTTACGGCCCTCTCTATTCCTACGGTGTTGCCGCATTGAAACTGTTTAAACCTCAATGGTTTTTAGCAGAAAATGTTGGCGGTCTGAGAAACGCCAATGAAGGCAGAGCCTTTACGAAAATCCTCACAGAATTGAGGGAAACTGGCTATACAATTACACCTCATCTGTACAAATTTGAGGAGTATGGTATTCCACAGGCACGACACAGGATCATTATTGTTGGAGTCAGAAACGACATTGATGTGACATTCAGAGTACCCTCAGTTGAACCGTATAAGGGAATTGACAATTCATGCAGAACCGCTATTGAAAATCCGCCTATTCCAGAGAATGCTCCAAATAATGAGAGGACTCGTCAATCAGAAATGGTAATTCGGAGATTACAGCATATCCTTCCCGGTCAGAATGCTTTTACAGCGGATCTTCCGGAAGATCTGCAGTTGAATATCAAGGGAGCGAGGATTAGCCAGATATACAAACGCCTTGATCCAGATAAACCGTCTTACACAGTAACGGGAAGTGGCGGAGGCGGAACGCACATTTATCATTGGGAAGAACCGCGGGCATTAACGAATCGGGAAAGAGCCAGACTTCAGACATTTCCAGACACCTATGTTTTCCAAGGAAGCAAGGAAAGCGTCCGCAAACAGATAGGTATGGCGGTTCCATGCAGAGGGGCTCAAATAATTTTTGAGGCCATTCTGAAGTCCTTTGCAGGCATTGAGTATCCATACACAGAAGCCAATATTAATGAATAATGACAGCCGGAGAGTATCGCTGAATGTTGTGCTCCCCGGCTTTTCTCATTTATTATTTACAATGTCATTATAGAGTTTCTTTAGATTGTCCTCGGCTACAGCTCGCTTTAATTGGCACTCCCATATCGTGATGACATTCCATCCTTGGGATTTGAGCTGCTTAATATTTTGTTCATCACGTTCCACATTCCTGGTGATTTTCTTATGCCAATATTCTTCGTTAGATGTGGGCCACACAAAGCGTCCACAATCGTGGTGATGCCAGAAGCATCCATTCACAAATACAACAGTTTTGTATTTTGGGAATACTAAATCCGGACATCCGGGAAGTCGGCGATCATTTTTTCGATAGCGAAGACCACGGGCAAACAGATACTTTCGAACTTTTTCCTCTGGTTTGGAGTTGGTGCTTCGAATATGCGACATATTCATACTGCGAACTTCTTTTGAGTGATTATCTGCCATAGGATTATCCATTGCCTCCAGACGAAAAGTCCATGTAATACTGTTCATCATCGATTTTGTAGAAAACCACATCCGTCCGTCCATATGCTTTCAGGTCACTGGTATGCACATATGCACCATTTGCCAGTCCGAGTCGATTCCGAAAATACTCACCAAGTTGAGCGTTGCTTGCCGGGGTCGTAATGGCCTTGTCGTTCTGTTGCTCCACGCGGAGCTGCAATGTATGATGGTCATCTGTAACTACGAGGAAATGCTGTTTGTTTAGCGGGAAAAATCCGCTCTTTGCTATCCTGCTGGGGAGAGGGATGTACGCCTCATTTTTATTGCGCTTGTTCCGTTGTCCCCAGTTCAAACCAGAGCGTTTTCCCGGTTCTCCTGTCCTGGTTATGAGAGGCAGGTGAACGCAGTTGTCATGAAACTTGGCATCGGTGGAAGAAGGAGAAGTCGTTGACGAACGAATTATGATATATTCTTCAACCTCCGAATGATTACAGAAAATAGAGCGGGTAACAGCGTTTTCATATAATTTATAGGCGTATGCCGCCGATTGTGCTGTTATAGAGCCTCCGTTGCTTCTTAGAAACGAAATTTGCGTAAAATCATAAGTACAGTCAAACGCCTGGACGGGCTTATCATCCTGAAGCCAAATAAACAGATTACTTTTGGATGTTGGCGGCTGAAACAAATAGCTACAGGAAATGTTGCACTTGTTAGAATATCTGCGCCCATGAAGTTCTTTGAACCCCTCGTGGGAAATGTTATCAATACCACTGTCCATTACAGCCTCTATAATAAGTTCAATTGAAATATCAGTGATGCCCTGCTCCTCATAGGTTGTAAGAAGCCATGAAGCCATACTCGGTGTTGCGTGAGATGAAAGTATACAGAGCCTATTCGCTCCAGAGTCTATGGGATCAAACAAGATAACTTTTGCTATGCTTTCTGTATATTGCGATTCCATATCGCTTAACCTTCCTCTTCAAAAACATTGTAATACATGGTGTTGTCAGGGAGTTTTATGTTTGGAACCCATAATGGCTTTCCTCCCCATCCCTTTGTTCCCGTAACCTGATACATAGTCAGAACAGTTTTATCAGAGAATGAACCGCCCAGTTGCCAGTCGTTAGGGGACAGCAACGCACCAGTCCCTTGGGCAACATTTCTGCTCCTGCGGACAATAAGGATTCCTTGTGCTGTAGGTCGTTCGGCAAGTATTGTGTCCATAATAGACTGAAATGCCTGCAGTTTAAAATCAGGACTTGGTATTATGTGCGAGAGTATCTCTTTAAGCAATCGCAGACTAACTTGATAATATGGTTCTGTTTCTGAAAACGGTTCAAGCAGTTTGGAGATAGCTTCAATAGAATCATTATCAGGATAGAACGGATAATAGTTAGTCCCCCCTGAAATGATTTCGACATGATCGTTATCAAGAACATTTTTTCTCGTAGGATTCAGTCCGCTTGGGTAATAAAGTTTAACATCATCAATACCGCGTTCTACTTGAGCAATAATTGAATTGTTTGTAGCATTGATATCTGCAAACAACTTGTACAAATTTTCATCGATAAAGACCATCATCATGCCAGAATCACGGTCATAACCGAACATCCTGCTATGCTGCCACATAGTATCCGCTTGAGGCTTCTTACTTGTGCGAGTGTAGTAAATGGTTTGAAGCCCAGGAAAGGTCACACCACGACCAAGAGTATTTCCCCCTATAATAAAACAACAGCCATTAGAGTATTCGGCGCTGTCAACATCGGTCTTTCCATTCATGACAAGAACTTTTATGCTTTTTTCTGTAAGCAATTCAACCGCTTTTGAAAAAATAACTTCGAATGGTTGCTTTTCAGATTTGGACGGTGTTAGCCCTTCATATTGTGCCTGCAGTTCTGCTTTGAATTCTGAATCTGCATTTATGCGGCACCAATCCAGTTCTTTTTCTACTTCATCGGCAAACCTTTGATGCGCTGCTACTCTAACACTCGGGTGGAATAAACAGTTGGATACCTTCCCGCCTGAAGACAGAATTTGAGCAGATACCACCAAATGGCGCAGCACGACAGCATGAGTGGGCTTTTTAATAGTATCCAAAAAAGAGATACAATCTGGCTTTCCAGAGATAGGAAAAAAGAAATCCCCGCCAAGATAAGAATCACCTGGCTGAAAATAGTATGTAAAATATGGATGCCAGCCAGAGGCAATTGTCTGAAGGAAGATTGCCTGCGGTGTACCTGTCACCTGCAGATACAGACTGCTCGAAGAACCATTCTTAATTATATCAAGATACTTGTTGATAGACGATTGGCGATCTCGATTTACAAGTGTATTCAGGGATGCTGCATCAGCCTCATCATCAATTATGAAAAGAGGATTCCCTTTCATAAATCCTGTAGAATTCAAAATGTTTGACCACAATTTCAGAACCCGCGCATTTTTCTTCAAGACAATAATTGCGGGCTGGATCAGGCTGTTGTCAGTAAAAAGGCGCGAGTCGTTCTCGCCACAGATACAAAATCCTTCTAAATCGGACTTTACTCGATCTAAAGTCTGCTGCTGGAGTACGACATTATCGGTTGTCAGCAGGACAAAAGCTGGAAACCCAAGGTCTGCAGCTTTGCACATAATGCCAAACATTTGACCAGTTTTTCCAGATTGAACATTGCCAAAAAGAAGGCCAATCTCGTGACTCGAAAATGAGAATGTTTTAATATATCGATTTCCGACATCTTCAGCTGTTTTCTGAATAGACTCAGCAAGTTTTGTATTTCCACGGTCTGTGATTTTCTGTAAATATGTTTTTAGATACTGCATTTTCATTCACCTCACTTCGCTTCATCCGCATTGCCTATAAAAGCAAGAAACCACACATCCAAAGCTTCACCATTGCTGTCCAATGCTGTCTGCCCAGTTTTCTTAAACAGAAGCCGGTCACAGCCATATTCGTCCAGCATTTCCTGTGTAATCATTCCTTCGCGGTTTCTGTCCTCTGCTGTGTTGTTGACTGGTTTTACAATCCCGGCGGCGGCCAAACGACCTTTAAGCCAGCGCCCCATGATAAGTTCATCACCAACCGCACTGAATTGCTTGTTGTTGTCACTTGTGGTGTGTGCTTTAAACCAATATCCGTCATCGGTCACAACGAAAAAAGGTTTATTCTTTTCAGGATAACCATCCATGTGGTATATTTCTGATCCTACAGTCAGCTGTGTTTCATACCAATCCCGTGCTTTCCTCTTGCTGCGAGGAGCGGCATAGCATACGTTGATGTTTGATTTAGTAAAGTGCTTGCCATCATCTAAGAAGCGTTCATCAGCCTTTGGAACCTTAAGCTGCAGGAAAAATGACACGGATGCTTCACACTGTTCATAGAATGCAACATTGGACTGAGGAACAGATGTGACTAATTCGATTCCATTTAACGCTGTATTGATTTCACGGATGAGAGGCATACCACTTATGTCAGCAATATTTGCAGAGCAAAGCGGCTGTTTGAGTTTTTCAATATGTTCGGCAATAGCTGAAACTTCAGTTGTGTCCGTTGTAAGAGCTGAGATTTCATACTGCCGGCGGTTGGCGGCTTCAAGTTTTATTACCCCAAGGTTTGCCGAGCCTATGATGGCGGCAAAAGGTTTTTCATTCTTATAAAAGCAGTACAGTTTTCCGTGATATTTAAATGGTTTTACAAGCCGAATTTCGCCAATTCCCACATCACGCCATTTCTGATTCAACTTCAGTGCCGTATGATAGGAACCTTCAGGCATTCCTTCGATGTAATACATACCAATTGTAAGACATATGCTTTTTATCCCATATTTTTCTACCATGTTCGCCAATTCATTGACGGATGCGGTGGAAATATACCCCACTGCAATTTCGACACGATCAGCCTGTGACATTTGTTCTGTAAAACAGTCGATAATTGTTTGCTGGGCATCTTCGATCCCAAGGGGAAGGATGTTTGAATAAAGTAACTTCATAGCAGTCCTCCGTTAATCTTTTACAGTTTCCATAATATCTTCTACTGTGCAGTCCAGGGCTTCGCAAATTTTAAGCAGCACATCTGTGGTGATGTTTGCGCCTTTGCCAAGTTTCGCAATAGATGCGGCGCTGATACCAGCGGCATCTTTTAGCTCCATCTTAGTCATGTTCTTGTCAATAAGAAGTTTCCATAGCTTGTTATAACTGATACGCACTTGTTTGCCTCCT
>DWYZ01000054.1 GCA_019118425.1 Candidatus Blautia faecavium
GTGGTGATCACTTTGATCCTGTCTTATTTTAACCTTGTATTCGGCGAGCTGGTGCCTAAGCGGCTGGCTATGAAAAAGGCGGAATCCATGGCTTTAGGCATGGCGGGTCTTCTTTACACGGTATCGAAGGTATGTAAGCCTCTTGTATGGCTTTTGACCATATCTACCAACGGAATCCTTCGCCTTATGGGACTGAACCCTGATGAAGAGGATGACAAAGTTTCCGAGGAAGAAATCCGCATGCTGCTTATGGAAGGGAACGAGCAGGGCATCATTCAGGAAACCGAAAGTGAGATTATCCAGAATGTATTCGAATTCGATGATATTTCTGTGGAAGAGATTTGCACACACCGCAGGGATGTAGTGGCTCTCTATATGGATGATACAGAAGAAGAGTGGGCAAAGGTGATTCATGATAATCGTCACACCTATTATCCCATCTGCGGAAAGGATTTGGACGATGTGATCGCTGTGCTGGATACGAAGGATTATTTCCGTTTGGAAAATAAATCCAGAGAATATCTGCTTGCCAAGGCAGCGGATCAGGCATTTTTTATCCCTGAGACTATGAAGGCCAATCTGCTGTTCCGTAAGATGAAAGAAAGCCGGACCTATTTTGCAGTGATCTTAGATGAGTATGGCGGCCTTTGCGGAATCATTACCCTTCATGACTTGATGGAATCCCTTGTGGGAGATTTAAGTGAACGGGAAGAACCATGGAGACCGGAGGATATAGAACAGACAGGAGAAGACACATGGATCATCCAGGGAGGTGCTTCCTTGGACGATGTGGCAGAGGCGCTTAAGATCGAGCTTCCTTTGGACGACCACGATACCTTTAACGGCTATATCTGCGATGTCATCGGCAGGATCCCGGCTGACGGCGAGGAGTTTACCTGTGAAACGGAGGATATGATGGTTCAGGTGCATAAAGTAGAGAATCATATGATCGGAGAGGCAGAGGTGACCAAAAAGGACCGCAGCGAAAATAAAGACGAGGAAACTGAAAAAGAAACGGAAGATAAAGAATAAAACTTTTATACAGAAAAAATATCTAAGACTATGAATTCCAAGAATTGCCGGAGTTCATAGTCTTTTTTTATTTTTCTAGTTTCCCTGGCGTTTGTGTTTGCGGGACTATCCATTAACCGCGCGGAAACAGTGGATCTTAGATAGCGGCCATTTAAGTAATTCACAATTTGGACACAATTTTCCAACAAAACACAAACAAAAGGGAAATATAATACTTTATACATGAGGGAAACTAAGACCATCACGGCAGAGTAAAGGTTAAAAGATAGAATAGAAGCAGGAGGAAGGAGCTTATGATAAACATTCTTGTGGTAGAGGACGATGCAAAGCTGAATCAGATCGTATGTACCTATTTAAACGACAGCGGCTTTCAGGCAAAGGGCTGTCTGAACGCAAAGGAGGCATATGACGAAATGTATAACAGTCTGTACGAATTGGTCATTTCGGACATTATGATGCCTGAGATTGACGGATTTGAATTTGCCAGGACAGTGAGAAGTGTAAATAAAACCATTCCCATCTTATTTATGTCGGCAAAGGACGATCTCCCTTCGAAACAGAAAGGATTCCAGCTGGGGATAGACGATTATATGGTAAAGCCTATTGAGCTGGGGGAGCTTCTCCTTAGAGTGAGAGCTTTGCTTCGCAGGGCAAATATCGAAATGGAGAGAAAGATCACTGCCGGAAACCTTGTACTGGATGCGGACGCTATGACAGCGGAAATAAACGGAGAAGAGGTAAGCCTTACCACAAGAGAATTTAATATTATTTATAAATTGCTGTCTTATCCGAAAAAAACTTTTTCCAGAGCGCAGCTTATGGATGAATTTTGGGGAGTGGACAGCGACACCAGTCTGCGGGCAGTGGATGTTTATGTGACAAAATTAAGGGATAAGCTTTCTGCCTGCGATGGCTTTAAGATCGTTACGGTGCGGGGGCTGGGATACAAGGCGGTGCTTCAATGAAAAGAAGTGGGAGAACAATTAAAGACAGCCGCTTTCCCTTGTCTCTTTTTGCGATTTATTATGGTGTGCTTTTCTTAATGTCTGGGATACATTCCGGTTTGGTCACCCTGGGAAACAGCAGAGGATGGAATGAGATCATCCAGGTTATTATCCCCATGATATACTGGGGCGCAGTGGCCGCTGCCCTTACCTGGTTTACCCGGAGAAAAATCCGGTCTACTTATGAAGAACCCATGCATAAGCTGGCAGACGCGACCACAAAGGTGGCAAACGGGGACTTTTCCGTGTATGTTCCCGCCCTGCACACGCCGGATAAACTGGATTATCTGGATGTTATGCTCCTGGATTTTAATAAGATGGTGGAGGAACTGGGAAGCATTGAAACCTTAAAAACAGATTTTGTTTCCAATGTTTCACATGAGATGAAGACTCCGATAGCAGTGATAAAAAATTACGCGGAGCTTCTGCAGATGGATTCTGCAACGGAACTGCAAAAAAGAGAATATGCCCAGGCCATCGAAAATGCGGCTCAGAGGCTTTCCAATCTGATCAGTAACATCCTGAAGCTGAACAAGCTGGAGAACCAGCGGATCACGCCGGAACTGGAAAACTACGATGTATGCAGGCAGCTGTGCGAATGTATCCTTCAGTTTGAAGAGGCATGGGATGAGAAAGAAATCGAGCTGGAAACAGAGCTTGAAGAGGAAGCGATCGTACGGGTGGACAGCAGTCTGATGGAATTGGTATGGAATAATCTGCTGTCCAATGCCATTAAATTTACAGAGCCCAAGGGAACGGTAAAGATCAGGCAGATATCGGACGGCTCCTGTGTGACAGTTTCCGTGTCAGATACAGGGTGCGGCATGAGCAGGGAGAGCATGAGACATATTTTCGATAAATTTTACCAGGGAGACACTTCCCATTCAAAAGAAGGAAATGGCCTGGGATTGGCGCTGGTGAAGCGCATTCTGGAGCTTATGGATGGCGAGATCCTGGTGGAAAGTGAGGATGGCAAAGGAAGTACCTTTACAGTGAAACTGCCTTTGATAAATGAAAATGGGATTTATGGAGGAGAGGAATAGTGGAAGGATCTAAGAGACAGAAAAAAAGTTTCACAGGCTATGAGTATAAGGAGCTTGTTGCAGATAAAAGCAAGATATCTTTTTTAATAGACAGTTATGAAAATTTTGGCTGGGAGCTGGATGAAAAGAGACAGATGGCTGATACAGCGCCGTCAAGAAAAATGACCGTACAGATGAAGCGGGACAGGAAGATCATAAATAAAATGGAGCTTACCCGCTTGCAGAGAAACTTCGAAGCCTGTATAGGGGAAATAGAAGCGTTGGAGAAAGCAAAAACTTCTGCTGCGAGTATCTGGTCCATTACATTAGGTATTATAGGAACCGCGTTTATGGCTGGATCAACTTTTGCTGTTACCGCACAGCCAGCCCATGTTATTTTATGTATTATTCTGGCTGTTCCGGGATTTATAGGCTGGATCCTTCCATACTTCTTATACAAAAAAATCAAAGACATAAAGATAAAAAAATTGACGCCTTTGATAGAAGAAAAATATGACGAAATCTATGAGATCTGCGAAAAAGGGAACAGGCTGCTCTTATAAATAAAGCAAGAGGGACTGTTTTACACATGAAAAAGCATCTTTCCCCGAAAAGGAAGATGCTTTTATTTTAACTGTTTTAAGTCAGATAACGTAAAAAAGTAGCTGTCTGGCCAAGAACATAGTGGATGATACAAAGCCCCCATATATTTCCCTGCTTTTGATAAAACACACCCAGCACACCAAGAAGCAGCGCTGCCGCAAGCATAAAAGGCAGACCATAGGCAATATGGAGCACTCCGAAGATAAGGGAGGAAACTACGATGGACATAACACCGGCATATTTTCCTGAAAAAATCCGTTTTAAATTTTCCTGCATAACCCCTCTTGCCAAAAATTCCTGTAAGATTACAGTAAAAGGATAGATTACAGAAGCAAACGTACCAACACTCCAGTCCCAAAACGGTGCGCCCTCCGGAAAAAAGCCGGGGGCTATACGAAGGAGGAGAAATTTTCCTCCCACTAAAAGGAACGTCCCTCCTGCGGCGATCAGAATGTCCGGGATAAACGTAGCCTTTGCATTTGTGACGCGAAGCCCGATATCATGTATGGAGAAACTGGTAGTTTTTAAAATGATAATGAACATGATGATGGAAATTGCTTCGATCATCCGGCTCATCACCCATCCGGGCGGTTCAACCTCCAGATAGCGCAATAGGCTCCATAAAAAAAGGTATATGCATACGCAGATCATCAAAACAGAAAAAACAATGGAAGACTCCCTGCGCTGCCGGTTCAGCTGGGCTAATTTTGTTACATCTGAAAAAACCATTACGATCCCGATACGTTCTGTCCCATCCTCATTAAATAAAAAGGAGGTTTTCAGATCAAGACAGCGGACCTTTTGATCCGCAGCAGTATAAGTCACTTCACCGCTGTGAATATGTTCCTTATCATATACCGCGTCTAATATGAACTGGTGGAAGGCATCGTTTTTTCCTTCCGTATCTTTAACAAAAGAAGCGGCAGAGTATTTTAAACCGGTGGGATCCTTCTATTCACCCAGAAGAGCCCTGCCTCTATCGTTTAAATACAAAATTATCCCCTGGCTGTCTAATACCAGTACTCCGTCATTCATATCCCGAAGAATACGAGGGATAATTTCTTTTTTTTCGTTCAGCATAGTTATTCTTCTCCTGATATTTTCGGCAGAAATCCTTACCGGGTAAAATAAAGAAAATCTGCACAAGGTCTTTGGTAATTGCCGATCAACTTATTTATCACCTTTCCGTTAAAACATAAGGTAGAAGAGCCGCCGCCATCCAGATTATAGGCATACTTGCATCCATAAGAAAGGAAAATGCTCGCCATATCCCAGTGATTCAGTCCTGTATAGCTTCCGGTGTCTGTGACAAGAAGGACGTAGTCGTTGGGCTTTACCATACCCACGGCTGTACGGGGATAATATTTATTCGTCTCGTCCCAGGCAGGCTGTATTTTTCCGTTGTTAAGGATAATGGGGCCAAAGTTATAAGTATCCTTCACGCCTGCTTTTAACAGGTCTGCACCCATGAGTCCCTGGGCCGGGGTATAGATGGTGCCATCCTTTTTTACTGCCATGACGCTGTAGCTGGTCATATAATCCCCGTAAATGGTGCCGTTTTTTATGCACATTCCCAAAGGAGACGGCTTGCCTGTGGCATAGTCGAAGGCGCTGCCGTTTACGCCTATGATCCCGCCGTTGGAAGTAACTGCGCTTTGGGTAGTCTGCCGGGTGCCTCCGTAGGTTCCGTAAGAGAGAGCGGATTTCAGCTGGGAAGCGCTTTTTGTTTTTACATGGGCGACCCAGTAGTATACGCCGTGGACGGATTTCCTGCGAAGCTCTATGCTCAGGGTAGCGCTGTTATATGTATAATAATTATCGCTTTGGGTAATCACCGGCTTGTCCGGGCGCTGCTTATTCGTGCGCCGTCCGTTGCTGTCCACATAATAGTTTCCCACCCAGGTATTTTTAGCCATGATGCCGGTGGAGGTGTTAAAGTAATAGTAATACTTGCCGATCTTTACCCAGCCGGTGGCCATGGTGGAATTGGAACGGAAATAATAGCGATTGCCGTTGTAATTCAGCCATTGGCTGGCAATCGCCACCCCATTTTTATTAAAATAGTACTTATATTTGGTGCCGGCGGCCCAGCGGCTGCGGTACATGATACCGGTGTTACGGTCATAATAGTATTTTTTGCCGGAGATGGACAACCATCCGGTATAACGTTTTCCGCTGGGAAGGCTGTAATAATAATTGCCCTTATACTTAATGGAACCGCTTACAAGACGCCCATTAGGGTTATAACAATAATAATCACCGTTTATTTTTACCCACCCTGTTTTTTTAGATGTGATGCTGACGTTGGTCTGAGACTGCTTGACTAGGGTGGCTCCCGAGACTATGGAAGCACCGCAGAAAAGCAGTGTAAAAAACAGCAGAAGCGGCAGCAGGACCCGCATAAAACCTTTTCTTTTCATTTTTTCCTCCTTTTCCTAAAATGCTCCGCTACTTTGTTGAGTCTCTAATTCCCGTATCCGCGCTTTCATTTCGCTGGTCGATGGTTTCCGGCATTTCATCGATCATATACTGGACGGTATTCCTGTCCATCTGTAGTAATTCTTCTGAAAAAATTCCCATAATATTCTCCATATTCCTGCAAAGCTGGTAAACATGTTCATATAAATCCCGGAAATCAGGATAACATTCTAATAAGGCACAGATATTCTCCGGGGCATCGCTGGACAAAAAGGTCAGCCATACGTCCAGCTTGTTCTGAATACTTTTATTGTGCAGGCTTTCTTTGAAAATGTCAAGGGGAAGGACTTCGATGATCTCCACCTTTTTTCAAAGAAGAAGGGAGAGGGGCTTGTTTAAATACTACGGCGCGGTCCCAGGGTTCATGACTTCTTTAAAGATGCCGTCATAGAGGTTTTTACCTCTTTTACTCCAGTACAGAAATCCAGGAATTCCTCCTGTGCTTCCGGCGTCCAGCTTTGGAATATGATGTTTTGTTTCTGGTTCGCCTGGATTTCCTTCAATAGTTCTTGGCTGATAGGGATAAGGGGAAAATTTAAAGAAAAATGTAAAGAAATTTTTTGTTCTGGATTTGGAAAATGGTCTGGGTGAAGTGAAAAGTTATGGGGCTGTCGAGAAGCCCCGACAGTCCCCCTTTTACGGCGCCGGGTCAATAATTGTAGGCGCCTTCGTAGCGGTAGCAGTGTTCTTTTTTACGTGACAGGTTTTCGCAGGTGCTGCACCTGTCGCAGAATTCCTGTTGATAACAGGTAGCGCACACGCAGTCGCCGCAGGCTGCGCGGTCGTACTCTAATGTGCAGGAAAAAGGAATCCTGCTGTCCCGTTCCTCTTTCATAAAAATCACACTCCTTTAACTACTTCCATTATAGTCTTGTAAGGAGCAAGTTGCAAGAAGAGATGCTGAAAACCAGTTATATTTTATATCAGGACCGCGCCTTTGCCGCGTGTTTGCGGGCTGACATGATCCAGCGAAAATTAATAGTCGGTTTTATGATAAAAACGTCCATTTATAAAATCCGTTTTTATGATGTTTACAAAAGCGGTGGGATCTATCTCTGTAACCTTTTTGACCAGGAACTTTGCCTCCTCCCGGGAAACTACCGAATAGAGCATACTGGTGGGCTCTCCTGTATAACAGCCTATTCCGGCGATTTGAGTGGCGCTGTGGTTGGTCAGGTGGGAGATTTCCTGATACACTTCATCTGGTTTGTGAGTAATAATGAAAAGAGTATGTTTTTTATATTTTTGATGAAGCATCTGTACCACTTGGGTGGAAGTGAACTGAAAGATGATAGAGTACAGTGCTTTATCCCATCCGAAGATCACGCCTGCAACAATGAGGATGCAGGCATTGCCCGCAAGGATATAATTCCAGATATCTCTCCCGCTGCGCTCAGAGAAAAAGATCCCTACGATATCAGTTCCTCCGCTGCTGGTATTTCCAATGAGACAAAGGCTGACGCCAAGGCCGTTGACCAGTCCGCCAAAGACACTGATAAGCAAAGTGTCATAGGTGATGGGCGCAGAAGGAATGATATCTGTTAAAATACTTGAGAGTATAATCACACAGCATGAACTGAGAGTGAATTTTTTCCCTACAAATTTCAGACCAATGAAAATAGGAATGGCATTCAAGATCACGTTGATGACCGTATAAGGAATCTCCATTCCCGCGTATTTTTCAAAAATTCCCTGGATCAAAAGGGTAAGCCCGTTAAATCCGCCGGGATACAACCCTCCTGCCCGGACAAAGGTCTTAATGTTGACCGCAAAGATTACAGCCGCAAGGACGGCACAGCTGTAGCGTTTTACCTCATGCTTAATATGAATGTTTTCCAAGATTTTTTCCTCCCTCAAATACTATTATCTGGTACATCAATTACAGCATATTAATATAGTAAACGTCATAGTTCTTTTTATAATGGTAATTCCCATAAGTTTTGAATAAAGAAGATTCAGGTTTTCCCAAGGTTTATTTTGCTTCCCAGCGTCCGGAAGCCCCGCAGGGAAGGACAAGGCCGTTAGATGAAACCGGAAGCCCGATTTCCTGGGAATCTACGATTCCATTAAACGGTTTCAGCTCTGTAGCCAGCATATAAGTCAAAACCGCAGGAGCAAGCCCGGTAGTATAGGAATTTATAAGGAAAAACAGCGGTTCATCGCTTAAAAGCTTTGTACAAAGCTTAATAAGGGGATGGATGGCATCCTCGATCTTCCAGATTTCTCCTTTGGGTCCTCTTCCATAGGATGGGGGATCCATGATGATGGCATCGTAATGATTTCCCCTGCGGATCTCTCGCTCCACAAATTTCATGCAGTCGTCTACCAGCCAGCGTATAGGTGCATTGGAAAGACCGGAAGCGGCTGCGTTTTCCTTCGCCCAGGTGACCATTCCTTTCGAGGCGTCCACATGGGTTACGGCGGCGCCTGCTGACGCTGCCGCCAGGGTGGCGCCTCCTGTGTAGGCAAACAGGTTTAAGACTTTTACAGGACGATGGGCGTTTTTAATCTTTTCTGAGAACCAGTCCCAGTTAGCCGCCTGTTCCGGAAAAAGTCCTGTGTGCTTAAAACTAAAGGGTTTCAGATGAAAGGTAAGAGCTTTGTAATGGATATCCCATTGCTGCGGGAGGTCGAAAAATTCCCATTCTCCGCCGCCTTTTTTGCTTCTGTGATAATGGGCGTTCATTTTGCGCCAGCCTTTGTGTTTTTTAGGGGTATCCCAGATTACCTGGGGATCGGGCCTGACAAGAAGATAATCGCCCCACCGCTCCAGCTTTTCACCGCAGGAAGTATCGATCACTTCATACTCTTTCCAGCCGTCTGCAATCCACATATTTGTATTCCTCTATTCTTTCTATAGTATTAGCAGTTATAGTAAACGTTATAGTCTTTTCATTATAATGATTACAATAACTTTATCATTTAGCCATAGTATAGGCGAAATTTGACGAATCTGCAAGGTCATATTATGGAATATGGGGAAAAGACTTGACAAGCAGGATTTTACCATACTAAAATGGATAGCATGTTATAGGGAAAATGAAAAAAGCTGAGCCGTTGGTGTATTGCCGTATAACAAAAAGGGCAATATGGTCAGTAAGAAAAACACGCCGGTACACCAGGCGGCATGAGGAGGAAGATTATGAAGAAATACAGCGAAATGAGCAGAGAAGAGCTGCTCGGTCTGAAAAAAGATCTGGAAAAGCAGTTCGAAGAGATTAAAGCCCAGGGGCTTGCCCTTGATATGTCCCGCGGAAAACCGGGAACAGATCAGCTTGATCTTTCTATGGGTATGATGGATGTGCTTGCCGGCGGTGCAGAATTAAAATGTGAAACAGGTGTGGATTGCCGTAATTATGGTGTTCCGGATGGAATTCCGGAGGCGAAACGTCTCCTTGGGGCTATGTCTGAGGTAGATCCGGATCACATTATCATTTATGGAAACTCCAGCTTAAATGTTATGTTTGATACAGTTGCGCGTTCTATGACCCACGGCGTTATGGGACATACCCCATGGTGCAAGCTGGATAAAGTGAAATTCCTTTGTCCGGTGCCGGGCTATGACCGTCACTTTAAGATTACAGAATTCTTCGGCATTGAAATGATTAATGTGCCTATGACGGAAAACGGTCCGGATATGGATATGGTAGAAAAGCTCGTCAGCGAAGATGAGGCGATCAAAGGAATCTGGTGCGTGCCGAAATATTCCAATCCCCAGGGTTATACCTATTCCAAGGAAACAGTAGAGCGCTTTGCACGGCTGAAACCGGCTGCTCCTGATTTCCGTATTTACTGGGACAATGCCTACTGTATTCATCATTTATATGACGATAACCAGGATTTCCTTGTAGAGATTTTAGGGGAATGTGAAAGAGCAGGAAATCCGGATCTGGTTTATAAATTTACTTCTACTTCTAAAGTAAGCTTCCCGGGTTCCGGTATTGCAGCCGTAGCAGCTTCTAAGGCAAACCTGGAAGATTTCCGTAAATATATGCAGATCCAGACCATCGGCCATGACAAGCTGAACCAGCTTCGTCATGTAAGATTCTTTAAGGATCTTGATGGACTTCATGCGCA
Organism: Candidatus Blautia faecavium; assembly: GCA_019118425.1. Classification (GTDB taxonomy): domain Bacteria; phylum Bacillota; class Clostridia; order Lachnospirales; family Lachnospiraceae; genus Blautia_A; species Blautia_A faecavium. The sequence continues at coordinate 10,217 of DWYZ01000054.1, forward strand.
TATGAAAAAACATGCGGCGCTGATCCGTCCGAAATTTGAAATGGTATTAGAGATACTTGACAGAGAGCTTTCCGGTCTTGGGATCGGCGAGTGGACGAAACCCCACGGAGGATATTTTATCTCTTTTGAATCTATGGAAGGCTGCGCAAAGGCGATCGTAGCCAAGGCAAAAGAGGCAGGTGTAGTGATGACAGATGCCGGAGCTACTTATCCTTACGGAAAGGACCCGAAAGATTCCAATATCCGTATCGCGCCCACCTATCCTACAGTGGATGAGCTGGCTAAGGCAGCAGAAGTTTTTGTAGTCTGTGTAAAACTTACAAGCGTAGAAAAGCTTCTTGCCGAATAAGAAAAAATAATTTTGTTTTTAGAAAGAACAGAGGGCCAAAATGACGGAAGAAAAGGCAGTAAAAAGTGTGGGAAAAAAGCTTGTGGTGTGCCTTATCCTTGTTTTTCTGGTACTTGCGGCGGCAGCCTATTTTATTGGAGTGTACTATTTTTCTAATCATTTTTTGCCCGGGTCGAAGGTAAACGGCTTTAACTGCTCCTATATGACTGTGCAGGAAACGGAAGAACTGCTGGCAAAGAGCGTAGACGCTTTTGTGCTTGAGATTCGCACCAGAGGAAACGGAGTGGAGGGAATCTCGGCGGCACAGGCGGACCTGCACTATGTTTCCGATGGAAGCGTAGAGGAGCTGATGAAAAAGCAGGACCGCTATAAGTGGTTCCTGGCCTTTAACCAGAATAAGTCTTATGAAGTGGAGAGATCCATAGAATACGATAAAGATAAGCTCATAGAGACTGTGAGACAGTTAGACTGCATGCAGGAGGAAAATAATATTCCTCCTGCAGATGCATATATAAAAGAAAATGCATCTGGTTTCGAGATCGTTCCGGAGGTGGAAGGGACCACCTTAAAGAGAAAAGCGGTACAAAAACTTGTGGCGAAAGCGATGACTACAGGAACCCCGTCCGTGGACCTGGAGGAAGCGGGATGTTATCTGGCGCCAAAGGTTTATAGAGACGATAAGACCCTGAATAAAGAATGTAAGCAGATAAACCGTCTTACAGGAGTTGTGATCACCTATGATTTTGCCGACCGTACAGAGACAGTGGATAAAGATATGATCAAAAACTGGCTGGTAAAAAACAAAAAGGGAAATTATACCCTGGATAAAGAAAAGGTGGCAGCCTTTGTGAATGAGTTAGGGTATAAATACGATACTTTTGGGTGTACCAGGACGTTTATTACATATGATGGAAGAGAAAAGACCATTCAGGGAGGAGACTATGGCTGGGCCATTGACCAGGAAGGAGAGACCGAGGCGCTGATAGAAGCTATCAAAAGCGGTGTGACCCAGGTGCGGGAGCCGGTTTACGCTTATGAAGGATGGAGCCGTTCTACAAACGATATCGGCGGGACTTATGTGGAGATCGATCTGACCAATCAGCGTATGCTCTTTTATAAAGATGGAATCGCCATTGTGGATACCCCGGTAGTTACCGGAAACCCTAATATCCAGGGAAATGAGACGCCTACAGGATGTTTTGCCATAGATGGTATGAAATCCCCGTCCGTGCTCACTGGGGAGGGATATGCCCAGGCGGTTACTTACTGGATGCCTTTCGCAGGAAATGTAGGAATCCATGATGCCACCTGGAGGTCGGATTTCGGCGGGAGTATTTATATTTTTAACGGTTCCCACGGATGTGTGAACACGCCTTACGACCAGGCTCGGATCATATATGAAAATATCGGCATCGGAGCGCCGGTAGTTGTGTATAAATAAAGGAGATAGAAGTGTGAAAGTAAACTTTCACAGCTACCATTATTGGCGCAGCGGGTGCGTCAAAAGGAGGAAAAAATGAATATCGTTGTATTAGCAGGCGGGACCAGTACGGAGCGGGAAATTTCCATCAGTACAGGAAACGGAGTCTGCCGCGCCCTTCGGCAGAGAGGACACAAGGCAGTCCTAGTGGACATTTTCTGCGGTGTGGAAGGAGTAGACTGGGAGGATCCTTTCCCAAAGGAATACGATGTGGACGCCGCTGTGGCTTATATGAAAGGGTTTGACGAAAAGATCAAGGACATGGAAAAGACCAGAAGGAACTTTTTCGGCCCTAATGTTATAGCGCTTTGTGAGAAGGCGGATATTGTGTTTTTAGGACTTCACGGAGCAAATGGAGAAGACGGGAAAGTACAGGCCGCTTTTGACCTAATGGGAATCAAATATACCGGAACCGGATATTTAAGCAGCGCCCTTGCCATGGATAAGGGCATTACCAAGCAGATGTTTCTTATGAACCACGTTCCCACTCCGAAAGGGACGACTATGGAAAAGAAATCCTATACCACGGATCTGCATGAACTTGGCATGGAATTTCCTGTTGTGGTAAAAACCTGCTGCGGCGGTTCCAGTGTAGGCGTATATATGGTCAACGACCAGGCTGAATATGAGAAAGCACTTCAGGAAGCTTTTTCTTATGAAGACGAAGTAGTTGTGGAAGAGTATATTAAGGGAAGGGAATTTTCTGTGGCGGTTGTGGACGGAAAGGCATATCCAATTATTGAGATCGCTCCTTTAGAAGGCTTCTATGATTATAAGAACAAGTATCAGGCAGGTTCCACTATTGAGACCTGTCCGGCGGATCTGTCGCCGGAACTGACGGAAATTATGCAGAAATACGCGGAGCTTGGAGCGAAAGCCCTGTCTCTTGAGGCATACTGCAGACTTGACTTTATGATGAAAGAAAACGGAGAAATGTACTGCCTGGAAGCTAACACCCTGCCGGGGATGACGCCTACCAGCCTGATCCCTCAGGAGGCGCAGGTTTTGGGAATGGATTATCCGCAGTTATGCGAGGAACTTATCCGGGTTTCCCTGAAAAAATATAACGAATCCGAGAAATAAGGGCGAAAGTTTGGAAGGCGACTTCCAAATCTACCTGTATGGCGCAGGCAACGGTTACCGATCACAAGGGGACCAGCAACGGGGCAATTTGATATATAAAGAACAAATTGCCTTTTGGATCACATCGGTCTGCAACCACGCAGCAAGTACGTGGTTTGGGTGTGACATGTAACCGTCAATGTACTCTGTGAGTAAAATGTGCCAAAAAGGAGGAAAAGATGAAGAATTTAACATTAGAAAATCTGACCCGGGTGTGCCATGGCGCTTATTATGGCGAAGAAAGCCAGATACATACAGAAGTGACGGCCATTACCACAGACAGCCGTACCGTAGAGCCGGGCTGTCTCTTCGTACCCATTGTGGGAACACGCGTGGACGGCCATGACTTTATTTTGGATGTCATAGAAAAGGGGGCATATGCCACTTTATCAGAAAAAGTGCTGCCGGATGCCTCTTTTCCTTACATTCTGGTGGCCTCTGCCCTCCAGGCGGTAAAGGATATCGCAGAGTTCTATCTTAGCCAGCTTAATATCCCGGTAGTGGGGATTACGGGAAGCGTTGGAAAAACCAGTACCAAGGAAGCCATCGCGTCTGTTTTAAAAGAAAAATATAAAACTTTAAAGACCCAGGGAAATTTTAACAATGAACTGGGGCTTCCCCTTACCGTTTTCCGCCTTCGGGAGGATGATGAAATTGCTGTTTTAGAAATGGGAATCAGTGATTTCGGAGAAATGAGCCGGCTGGCAAAAGTGGCAAGACCGGATACCTGTGTAATTACGAATATAGGAACCTGCCATCTGGAAAATCTTGGGGACAGGGACGGAGTATTAAAAGCGAAGACAGAGGTGTTTGGCTACTTAAAGGAAAAGGGACAGATCATCTTAAACGGCGACGACGATAAACTTCAGACTATAAAAGAATATAAGGGGATAAAGCCTGTATTCTTCGGTTTGGATGAAAAGAATGAAGTATATGCAGATGAGATCGTAAGCTGCGGATTAAAAGGTACCAGGTGCCGGATACATTTAGGGGACAGAGTTTTTTCAGTATTGGTTCCTGTGCCTGGCAGACATATGGTATACAATGCTCTGGCAGCCGCGGCGGTAGGACGTATCTACGGACTGACAGATGAAGAGATCCGTCAGGGAATCGAAAGCCTTGAGACTCTTAGCGGGCGTTTTCACATTATCGAGACAGATCAGTTTTTAATTGTAGATGACTGTTATAATGCCAATCCTATGTCCATGAAAGCCTCTTTAGATGTGCTTTCAGAGGGAAGCGGCCGGAGGGTGGCTATTCTGGGCGACATGGGAGAGCTGGGAGAAAATGAAGTGCAGCTTCACCGGCAGGTGGGAGAACACGCAGGAAAATGCGGCATTGATCTTTGTATCTGCGCAGGAGCCCTTTCCCGTCATATAGCAGAAGGGGCAAGGGAAGCAAACCCGGATCTTGAGATTATTTATGAAGAGAGCAGGGAAGCACTTCTTGCAAAGCTTCCTTCTTATTTACAAAAAGGAGATACAATCCTTGTAAAAGCGTCCCATTTTATGGGATTTGAGGAAATTGTAAAGGTATTACAGGAAATATAGGGAAATGAAAGCTGCCGCAGAGAAAAACGGCAGCTTTTGTTGTATAGAACTGATTTGTGCTGCGCAGGTTTACGACTGGTGAAAATCTGTGAAAAAAGCCTGGTGATGCAGGTTCCTGGGAGAATTTGACGAACGATTTTTGTTCCATGCTAAGAGGGAGAGAGGTATAATATTCCTACAATGTTCAAGGAGGGTATTATGCTGGAAAAAATCATGAACCTGCACATATTGCTCTACTGCATGGCAGCCCTTGGGGCGATGGGAGCAATAGGGATGTTGGCCACGCACCTTACCTACAGAAGAATGCTGCATAAAACAGACAGCACAGGAAACCTGAAAGAAAAATGGCTGAGCCTTTGGAAAACAAGAGACAAGCTTCTGCACCGTATGAACCGCCTGGTATGGTATCCGGCGCTTTTTTCCACGCTGTTTTTTGTTCTGGCGGTTATTTTTACCTCCAGGCTACCAGGGCAGGAAGGGCTGCCTCTCCGGTACCTTTATATTGGGACCGCAGTTCCGATCACGCTTCTTGTGCTGCGCCAGGCATTGGATGTCTCCTACATGGAAGAGCTGATTATGAATTCTCTGGCAGATTATGTAGAGCGTGCAAGAGCATGGGTGGAAGATGTTCCGGCACCCCAAAAGCCGGATCCAGTGCTTCAGGAGGAGATGGTGGAGCGGATTACTGCCAGTATCCGGCAGACTGCGGCTACAGGGAGCCATTTTAGCAAAATGCTGTCCCCTGAGGAGGAAGAAATCATGAGGGAGATCATTCGTGAGTTTATGAATTGATTTAACTTGTAGAAAATTCCTATATTTGTTATACTAAGACAGAAGAAGCCTGCACCGATTCTATCGGTGTCAGAGAAATTCCACATTAAAAGGAGAGAGAGCCATGAGTAAAGTTACGTTTGATTATTCAAAAGCAGGCTGTTTTATTGCAGACCACGAAGTGGAAGCCATGAAGGTTCTGGCAGAAGCTGCTAAGGAGACCTTGGTTTCTAAGACTGGAGCAGGAAACGACTTCCTTGGATGGATCGACCTTCCGGTAGATTACGACAAGGAAGAGTTCACACGGATCAAAGCAGCAGCGAAAAAAATCCAGGAAGATTCAGAAGTGCTGCTGGTTATCGGTATTGGCGGTTCCTACCTTGGGGCAAGAGCTGCGATTGAATTTTTAAGACATGGTTTCTATAATAACGTATCAAAAGAGATCCGTAAAACTCCGGAAATTTATTTCGTAGGAAACAGCATCAGCAGCAGCTATATCAAAGGGCTGATAGATGTGATTGGAGACAGGGATTTCTCTATTAATATGATATCTAAATCAGGAACGACCACAGAGCCGGCTATCGCTTTCCGTGTGTTTAAAGAAATGCTTGAAAAGAAATACGGAAAGGAAGGGGCTGCGGCAAGGATATATGCCACTACTGATAAAGCAAAGGGTGCATTAAAGAAAGTGGCTGACGAGGAAGGATACGAAGAATTCGTAGTGCCGGACGATGTAGGCGGACGTTTCTCCGTTCTTACGGCTGTAGGCCTTCTCCCCATCGCAGTAAGCGGCGCAGATATTGACAAATTAATGGAGGGCGCTGCTTCTGGACGCGACATTGCCCTGAATCATGCATTTGAAGACAACGACGCTATGAAATATGCGGCAATCCGCAACATTCTTCTGCGCAAAGGTAAGACAGTGGAAGTTCTTGCCAACTATGAGCCAAGCCTTCACTATATCAATGAGTGGTGGAAGCAGCTTTACGGCGAGAGCGAAGGAAAAGACCAGAAAGGTATTTTCCCGGCTGCAGTAGATCTTACCACAGACCTTCATTCCATGGGACAGTTTATCCAGGATGGAAACCGTATTCTTTTTGAGACGGTTATGAATGTAGAGAAATCCAGTGCAGAGATTACCATTGGTGAGGAGCCGGTGGATCTGGACGGTTTGAACTATCTTGCAGGAAAGACCGTTGATTTTGTAAATAAAAGCGCTATGAACGGAACTATCCTTGCCCACACAGATGGACAGGTTCCTAACCTTAAAGTAAACATTCCGGAGCAGAATGAATTCTATCTGGGACAGTTATTCTATTTCTTTGAGTTTGCATGCGGCGTCAGCGGCTATCTGCTGGGAGTAAATCCATTTAATCAGCCAGGCGTGGAAAGCTATAAGAAGAACATGTTCGCCCTTCTTGGCAAGCCAGGCTATGAAGCAGAAAGAGAAGAACTCTTAAAGAGATTATAATGAAAATCGTAATATTAGAAGCGGAAAGTTTGGGTGAGGACATGGTCTTCACCCCTTTTCATAAATGCGGAGACGTGGTGATTTACCCATCCACGAAGGCGGAGGAAGTTCCAGAGCGCACAGCGGACGCGGATATCATCGTGGCGAACAAGGTTCCCATTTGTGAGAAAACCATCGGACAGGCAAAGAATTTAAAACTGGTGTGTCTTACTGCCACAGGGATTAATAACCTGGATGGAGAATATCTGAAAAAAAGAGGGATAGCAGCGTATAATGTAGCGGGCTATTCCACCAACGGTGTGGCACAGCATACTTTTGCCCTTTTGTTTTATGTGCTGGAAAAACTGAACTACTATGACCGCTATGTAAAGTCCGGAGAGTATGCCAGAGGAGAGTGTTTTTCCCATTTTGGACAGAGCTTTTGTGAATTGGACGGAAAAACCTGGGGAATCATCGGACTTGGGGCCATTGGGAGAAGAGTGGCGGAGATTGCCTCTGTATTTGGCTGCCATGTGATCTGTTATTCGGCTTCGGGAGGAAGGTACGATTCTCCTTATGAGCAGGTGGAGTTTGACGAGCTTTTAAGACGGTCGGATTTTCTTTCTATTCATGCTCCGCTAAATGCCTATACGGAAAATCTTATGACTATGGACGCATTTGAAAAGATGAAAGAAAGCGCCATTCTTATCAATGTTGCCAGGGGACCTATTGTAAATGAGACAGACCTTTACCATGCGCTGACCCAGGGAAAAATTGCAGGCGCGGCGCTGGATGTGCTCTCAAAAGAGCCTATGGATCCATCTAATCCACTTCTAAAGATCCAGGACAGCAATAAACTCCTTATCACTCCCCATATCGGCTGGGCCGCTAAGGAGACCCGCTTCCGTGTGGTGGATGAGGTTGTAAAAAACATTGAACGTTTCCAGAGAGGGGATACCACGAACAGGGTGTATTAAAGATGAGAGAAAAACTTCCGGACAGAGGCGGAAAAAGGCGAAGAAAAATAAGCCCAGACAGAGTTATCCCAATGAGAATCTTGTTTTTAACCCTTTACAGCGCAGTCCTTACAGTGCTTTGCATACTCTTTGTTTTAAAGAGCAGATGGATGTGGGGGCTTGTGGCGGTGGGAACAGCGCTTCTCTGCTTTGCCGGAGGGCTGCTGTCCCTTGGCGTGTGCCGCCGTCCGCTGGCGGATGCTCCGGCGAAAGAGGCCGGGGCAATTGTGGTAAAGGATGCCTGGTATATGTCCGGCGCAGGTTTTGTGTTAAAAGCTTTGGGATCATTGTTCTTATTGGGGATGTATTTAAGTGCCCTAGAGATGGGAAAAGACAGTGTGATCGGTATGAGTATTTTTGCATTAATTGGTGTGCTTTCGGGACTGGTGCTGGGCCTTGAGTTTCGATACAGACGAGTGATCCTTCTGCCGGAGGGAATACTGATCACTGTTTCCAGTATGGGAAAAAGGCGGCGGTTTTCTGTAAAGAATGTGAAAGTATTAGAGATTTGTCTTGCCTCGAATGAAATGCTAAGGGAGAGGAGCAAGACACTCCTGTATGTCAGCGGATATGATAAAAGAAGCAAGAAGATACTGTCCTTTAACACTTCTATGGTAAATGGAGATGCTGTTTATGAAAGTTTGTGCCAGTCCGGGGTAAAGATAAAAGGAAGGACATTGTTTAGAAGAGGACTTTCCCAGGAACAATTAATGAAAAAGCACTATGCTCCGGCATGGAAGGATGAGGATTATACCAAACAGAACGCTTTTGCGGATAAGCTGCGTTTAGGAATGAGGCTGGGAATATGGGTGGTTTGTATAGGTTCCGTTGGAGGTATGGTGGGAGCGTTATTCCTTCCGGAATCTATGATTAAAAAAACGGCTCTTTTTTTGGCAGCAGTATTTCCGCTGGGATATCATATTTTGTATCTGGCCTTTCCAAAGGCTCTTGTGTGGGAGGGATATACAGAAGGAACAGCAAAAGAGTGGAGACGTTATCATGCCCAGATTCCCGGCGGACTTGCAGTGTTGGAAACCTTTTTGTCCATTATGATCATAGCTTATATAAGAGAAGAATGGGTTATGGAAGGGATTTTAGGACAAATAGGAATATGTGTGGGGCTTTGTCTGCTTTTAGGAGGCATTTCTTTAAAGCGTATGCCGAAACGGCTGAGACAGATAAGCAATGAAGCGGCTATGTGGGTGAGTACGATAGCCCTTTGCATTGGACTGGGTGTTTCTTTTAATTACACAGTCAGTACGCTGGATCAGATTTATCAGATACAGGAACATAGGACACAGATCCGATATAACAGCGAGGGAGAGGCCAGGTATTATGTGAAAGTATCCCTTTCCGATGGGAAGGATATAGAGATACGTACGGACCCGGGGACTTACGCCGCCGTTTCCGGCGGCTTCCCCATTACAGTGGAGGAATGGAAAGGACTTTGTGGGGTTCGGTTTATAAGAATACTGGATTAGAATAAAAAAGTTTCTAAGGATGGGCCTATTTTTTATATGGGCGGCATCGGGAAGCGATTTCCAGAAATTGCTTCTGGGATGGAGTATCGGAAAGAGCGGTTTTGGGGACAAAGGCCTTGTCAAACTCTTTTACTGCGTTTTCCTCTATTTCATAAATAGAATCCTCATAGTATTTTCCAGACAGGCTTTCTAGGGCGCCTTCATATAAACCATATACCTGCAAGGCATCCATGAGCATATTTTCTGAATTGCGGATGCCGTATTTTTCTGCTGCTTCAAAACCTTGTTTACTGTAATAGGCCGGGCTGCCGCAGAGAAGGATTGCGGGGTATCCAAGAGCTTTGGCGATTTCTTTTGTTTTGGCGATTAATTTTGCCCCTATGCCTGTTTTCTGGTATTCGGGGAGCACGGCGATGGGGCCTAGGGTGAGGACGGTATGAACAGTTTCATCGTCCCCCTTAATGTGTGCTTTTAAGGTGATGGCTTGTCCGATTATTTTTCCCTTGTCTTCGGCGACTAAATTCAGTTCTGGAATATAGGCAGTACACTCCCGCATCTGATGCAGCAGATAATGCTCGCTGCATCCCGGGGCATATACATTCCAGAAGGCTTCACGAACAACATTTTCGGTTTCTCTGTGGTCTTTTTGAGTTTCCATTCTGATTACGGTCATTTTTTGCCTCCGGATTTTATTGTTCCTGATATATGTGTCTTGCCCAAGTTTTTGGGTCAAGAATATACCAGGTATAGAATGATGTTAAGGTCGAAACTATATATTAGTTGCGCTCTGTACCTATAGTACCTTGAAAAATTCATATTTTGTAGTATTATGCTGGGCTTTCTGGCATATGTGCCTGATATT
>DWYZ01000055.1 GCA_019118425.1 Candidatus Blautia faecavium
AAAAACAGCAGATAACCTGAAAAAAGGGATGACAGCAATCATGGATATTACAGTTTCGCAGGATGAAAGCTATATCGGACAGTTTACAGAGTATCCGCTATGTCTTGATGACCAGGTGCCGGAAATATTAAAGGAACAGCTGGATGGGGCAAGCGCCGGGGAGACGGTGGCTGCGGATGGGATACGGTTTGACGGGATGGAGAATGTAGACATTACAGCCACGATAAAGGCAGTCTACGATATCCCCTATCCGGTTACAGACGCATATATGCAGGCCCATACGGATTATGGGAGTTTCTCTGAACTTATTACAGCCTTGGAACGCAATGAGTATATCCAGGACCAAGAAGGGGTAAGGGAAAGGGCAGTCATGAACCTGATACCTTATACCATGTCATTGACAACATTCGCGGAGCCGCCGGAATCCATTGTAAAAAATGAAATGGATATACTGAGCAATGAAAATTCTGTCCAATATAAGGATGCAAGGCAAAGTGTGCAAAAGATATTGTTCCTGAAAGCAATGCTGGAAAAATATCCGGTTGTGCCTGAAAAGGAAATGACGGAGCGTATGGACAGTTCCCTAAATAATGGCAACAGCGAGGCTGGACAGGCAGGAATGGAAGATATGACATCTGACATTTACAGGCGGGAACGGGAGCTTTACTTGTCCTTCGAAGAGGATGTGACCAGTTATCTTTATAAGGTGATTACGATCGAATAAGAGGTATTTTACATGTACAGTTTACTAAACCATATGGCTGGGTACGTTCTGCAGAATGGCCCTGCAGATTTCGTCACGCTTTGGAATAGTTGGGTGGAGCAGGTGCCCGTAAGGGACAAGGATATCCCATTTTTAATGGCTGTCATGCAGGCACTGGCTGAAATGGACCAAGAAGTATTAAAAGAAGTGCTTTGCCACGTTTGACCCGATACGGGGAAAGGAAAGGAGGATGGGCATCTATGGTTTGCCGTGGATGCCAAGGGGATTATGGAAGAAAGGTATGAACAAAACAAAACCTATAACAGCGAGACGCTATATAAATATTGCCGTCTCCTGAATTATGGCAGAAAAGAAAATGACCGTAAGTTGATCCAGCTTGCATCGAATAAGATTTATGACGAGATATATCTGCTCGTATATGATCTTTTGTGGGAAAAATATCCAAAACTAATGAGAAACCCACGCCATATGCAGGACCTGACACAGGAGATATGGGTCAAGATTATGCAAAATATCGGGAACTTTGACCTGCGGGCAAGGGCATCCACTTTTTTGATGCCTTGGATCATCAATGCTGTTACAGAATATTATGCAAAAAATATCGGCCGGTCATCGACATATTATGCTGACAAGATGCGGAAGATAAAGGGAGCTATAAATTATTTGGCAACTATCGATATGCCGCCAACTTATAACAACATATCTGAGCTTACGGATATCCCGGTATCCACCATAAAAAAGACAATGGATCATTTATATATGAATGTGTCAGTATCCTATGATGTTTTGGCCGAGGCAGGTGTCGAACAGCGGTCATCCATTCCCAATCCGGAAGATTGTGCCATTAAAAATGACCGCACTAAGGCTTTCAACGATTTTTTGTGCAGCATCCTTACAAAAGAGGAATTAGAAATACTCAGGCTTTTAATCAATCCTGATCATCCCGAAAAGTATGATAAGGCAAGCTATAGGGAGATTGCAGGTAAGCTCCATACAACGCCGCAAGAAGTGCATAGGATGATCGCCAAGATCACAGCAAAGATACAGAACAACGCATATAAGCTTGAGGCGGAGTCGGTCCTTACCCCATTGTTTAAAAAGTATATGGATGAGCAGCCCGTACCGATATTAGACGATGGTGACCTGATCGATGAACATATCGCAGAATTGCGTAAATTTGAAGAGTGAAGAAAGAGGGAACTATATGGAAAATGGGTATGCAATGCTGTCAGGGACCAGTTACCACAGCCAGGGTACTGCTGCTTATCCGAGGGAACTGGCTGCGTCTGCTGCGGAACTTGGCTATAGTGCCGCGGCCTTGGCTGACCAGGGGACTTTCGACGGGTTGCCTGCTTTTATAAAAGAATGCAGGCAGAAGGGAATAAAGCCCATCGCAGGTATGGAGATCTCGTTATCCTGTGGCTTTTGGGGATATGGACAGATGTCCATACTGGTGGCAAATGAGAGCGGGTTGGCAGCACTAGAGAGCGCTGCCAGGGAGAGCTGTGAATCCGTAGAAGAGAATTTACCAGGATTTATGGATATGGATATCCTGCAAAAATGGTTAGGATGCGGTAAACCTGCTTACAAAGATATTTATTTGCTGAGCGGAGGAAGAGACGGGCCGCTGTCTAAAATACTGCTCCATAACCGTACCTTAGACGAAGAAATAGCCCGATTATGTGAGAAACAGAGCCAATACAAACTACCGGATCCCGGAGAAATCCTGGAAGTAAAAAACAGATTAAAACGGCTGGTTCTTAAGGAAGATGCTTTGGCAGAAAAATGCCGGCTATACAAAAAGGATAAAGATAAGTCGGTCTACGACCAGGCTAAAATAGAACTGAGGGCAGTAAAGAAAGAGAGGAAAAAGCAGGAAAAAAATTGGCTTACATATACGGAACGCAGCGAGAAATACGAGGAATATTCGAAAGCCATCAAGAGGCTTCAGGAAAAACATAGGGATGACCTGTTCATGCAGGCGCTCCAACAGGCGCGGTATTTTAAGGAACAGTTTGGGAATTTTTATATAGAGATCCGATATCATGGTGCAGAAGAGGAAGCATACTGCATACCAAAGCTTGTAGACATTGCAAAATATTTGGATATCCCTTTGCTTGCAAATAACACCATCCGTTATATAAGGGCTGCTGATATCACAAAATGGCAGCTTCTGATCGCCAGTGTGCATGGACATTGGGTCCGACCAGAAAAACATCAGAAAAACTGGTATATGAAAGACCCGGGGCAGATTGTATTGGGACTCAGGAACTTCCTGGATGAACGGGATATCAATCAAGCTATGGAAAATACACGGGTGATTGCAGATGCCTGTATGGGTGGGGCTGAATTAGAGCAAGCTTTAGCAAAAAACAAAAAAACGATAGATACAATAGATACGGGGGATCCCGTTTTAGTATCAGAGTGTACTTTGTCTGCATTGGACCTTTTGCGTGTATCAGAGGAATGCGCCGGCAGGTATAATATCCCTTGGGATGCTATCCCAATTGAGCAGGATATTTTTGAGAGCTGCAGGAAAAAAGATGATATTTTTCATTGTAATCCTTTGCCGGATGAAAAAAATAAGCTTTTTTATGCCACTTTATCTTATAAAGCGGAATATCTACAGGTAATGCAGCCCAGTGGATTCTTCGCGGCATATCTGGCTGCATACCCAAACACAGCTAATGATGTCGCAAATGCCTGCGAAAAAGCAGGAGTACAGATTTGGAAAGCGGAAATAAACCAGTCTGATGTACATACGGCAGCAATATCGGACAAAGTGATCCTTATCGGTTTAGGTCATATAAAAGGGGTAGGGATTCCTATGGCGGAACAGATCGTAGTGGACAGAAAGAAAAATGGCAGGTTTGGGAGCCGGGCGGACTTTATACGCCGCATGGGTACGGGAACCCTTAAGACACTTGACCTTGCAGGCGTATTCCGGAACATGCCGGACAGGACCATCACAGAAGATAGGGACCCCTACAATGAAAGGAACTTATATGGGGCGGTTTTATCCAGAAAAATTCTAAAGGATGTGGAAGACACTCCATATGATAAGGCATCTGGATGGAAGGAAACGTTCACAGGGGTCGTTATGGATGTCACTGAGGCTATGGGGCTTGCAGAAGCCACATGCGGATGTATGATAAGCGGGATAGAGGGGGATAGGAAAGTAGACATCCCGGAAGAAATTTATGCAGGCATAAAGGGGAAGGTTAAAAAGGGGATATGTATGCGCGTGCTTGGGACAAGGGACACATTGGGGGGAGCCATCCGGGCATACGGGATCCAGTTTATCAAGACACCGCTATATTTTATACCTGTAACGCGTATGGATATCGCCTCGCGGTACCAGGAAGAAAATGGCATAGATTTTTATGTCATGGCCGCTGATAAGAGGCTTTATCCAGCAGATATAAGGATAAGCCGTGAGGGGCTTTAT
>DWYZ01000056.1 GCA_019118425.1 Candidatus Blautia faecavium
GCTGTAAGAAACGGACGGAGCATTGTCAATCAATCCGATCTGGAAGAAAGCATAGAAGTAGTTATCGCCGGATACCAAAAGAAAAATGCCGTTCTTTCCGACCAGGAAAAACAGGTGGTTGCCTACCATGAAATCGGTCATGCCCTGGTTGCCGCCATGCAGTCGAATTCCGCTCCGGTACAGAAGATCACCATCATTCCCCGTACCTCAGGCGCACTGGGCTACACTATGCAGGTAGACACAGGCGATAAATATCTTCTGACCAAGAAAGAACTGGAAAATAAAATCGCCACATTTACAGGAGGCCGCGCTGCTGAGGAGATCGTCTTCGGAGAGATCACTACAGGCGCGTCCAATGATATCGAACAGGCCACCAAACTTGCCAGATCCATGATCACCCGCTACGGCATGAACGAGGACTTTGATATGGTGGCAATGGAAACGGTAAACAATCAATATCTGGGAGGAGATACCTCTTTAGCCTGCTCTGAGGCTACACAAAAGGATATTGATAAGAAAGTGGTAGAGCTGGTAAAAGCACAGCACGAAAAGGCCAAGCAGATTCTTAAGGATAATCTTCCCAAGCTGCATGAGCTGGCGAAATTCCTTTACGAAAAGGAAACGATCACTGGAGATGAATTTATGAGTATCCTGAACGGAGGTGACAAGGAATGAGAAGACGTTCCGGATTTGGCTGGTTTGATCTTATCATAGGAATCCTGCTGGTTCTGCTTGGAATCCTTACCTTTGTCCGGCCGGGGATGATCTTGACCGGTCTTTTATACCTGTACGGGATCATTGCAGTTGTTATGGGAATTGCGGATATCCTTCTTTATATACGGGTAGAACGCTACACTGGCTTTGGGCCTATCGTATCTATGGTGTCGGGTATTCTAAGCGTGATGGCAGGCGTTATGCTCCTGGTTTATCCGGGAACCGGCGTTATGGTTTTATCCCTGCTGCTTCCCATCTGGTTTATCGCGCACTGTATTTCCCGTCTCTCACACCTTAGCATGATCCGCGTGGTTTCTGGAAATGGCGCCTACTACTTTTCGCTGATCCTAAATATCATTGGCCTGATCTTAGGTTTTATGATGATCCTGCGCCCTTGGTTTTCCCTGGCGGCCACAGGCTGGATCATAGGCCTGTATCTGATCCTTCTGGGAATCGACAGCATCATTATGGGACTTGGAAATATGGGCATGCGGAGGTAATTTATAGCTAAAGGCAAACTGGTTTGTCTTTTACTATAACCCTCCGGGAGGATGCGCACGATTTTAAAAATATATAAAAATCAGCCGTGTGATACGTGAAGAACTGAGTAATACTTCATGTATCGCATGGCTGAATTTTTTTTCGATAAATCTGTCCCCAAACACAGACTGCCCATTGTCCTAAATCCAATAAGATTGCGGCAGCCGTATTTCAAACTTTATTTGCTTCGGCAAACCATTTCTGTACGACCTGACCCCCTACTTCCAGCAGTTCTGCGATCGCTGCATCTGAATATCCTTTTTCCCTCATCCTATATGCCGTATGCATTGCCTGCTCCTGTTTTCCTTCCTGTTTTCCTTCCTGTCTTCCTTCCTGAACCATATCTTCAATCGCTTTACACATATTGTATTTTCCTCCTTCTGTTCGGATAAATGGTTTTAATGCTTCCAATTCTTTTGTAGATGACATCGCTGTAATAAAACGATAAGCATCTTCCTCCAGCGCTGAAAATTGTTTTCGATTTTCTTCTATATAGTTTTTCAACTTTGATTTATCCTCTGCATATTTTAAGAAACCAAATACCTCTCTTATATCACTATGAAACCACTCTAAATCCGGCCAACTGCGTACCTCCAATAAATTGATCGGATAATCTGCGATCATACTTTGCATTGCCTCATCGAGTCCAGACAGATTTAAAAGTCCTTTTAAGGTCTTAGCTCCCTTCCAGGGTTCGTGACCTGTATACACCACCATAGTAAAAACAGGATTTAAACCTTCTCCCTCTTTCATGCCAGATAAAAATTCAGCACTATTCTTCAAATCTCCTGCCTTTCTGTGTGCTTTTTCTAGTTCCTTCCATTGGTTATAATAATTCGCTGCATCTGTATTCATCACCCTTACCGGCATGGCATAATGGGACTCAGCCTGATTCTGGACTGCCACCAGGACTATACGGCAATTAACACGTACCTTTCTCATCAGATCCACAATATTTACACTTCCACAGACCATCCTCCCGCGCTCACCCATCCGCATAATAACCGGATCCAGTTCTGTAATATCCTCTTCCCTGATTTCCTGTATGCCATGATACACATAACCGTTTAACAAATCCGCAAAGCGCTCTTTCGTCTTAAAATATTCCCACGAACTTCTATTTTGTTCCTGCATACGCACCTTCCTTTTCTGATGCAGAAATACCCGAAAAAGCACAAGAACATTTTGTACTTTTATTATAAAAAAGCTCCTGTGCAAAATCAATATATTTCTGCTTCTTTTTTTAACTAAATGGAAAACTTCGACTGAATAGTCTGACTATTAATAGATATAACGAATAAATATATTATAAAAAGCAATCGAGCGAAAAGCAATAAAATATATCTAAAAAATCTCCAAAAATAATATAAACCTCCCCCTCATCTTTCTATAGATCCAGCCACGGGGAAGATAGGTTGAATCTAATGTACTAAGCAGTCGGCTGCAGCGTAGATATATTCAGGATAACTTATCATATCTACACTGTAGTGTCCTGCAAAACTTCTTTTCTTAATCCATCAGCAAAAGCTGCCGTTCTCCTAATCCTCCATCTCCGGCTTCACCTTGAAATAAGGATGTTTCTGATGTGCCAGCACATAAGGGGTATCAATCCCCACTTCCTCCATAGGGATCAATGGACGGAATTCTCCTCTTTCCTCCGCCTGCTTCAATATCCTTTCAAACAAGGGTTTTCTCACCCCAATAAACGGCTTGATATGCTCGTACACATCCGGTTCCAGGCGGATCGCACCAGTAGGACAGATCATAAAGCACCACGCACATTCATGCACATCATTACAGCAATGCCCTTCGCTTCCGAACTTCTGGGGATCACAGGTCAGATCCGTATACTGCATGGTACAGTATTCCATACATCTCTTGCATTTAGGATAAATACATTTTTCCGGATCCCTTATGATCTTTCCCTGTGGATTTCCGTACTCCAGCAGCATATTCACGATCGCCACCGCCTGATTCTGGTCCACGTCATTCTTAGGCATAGGCGGGATCAGATACGTTTCTCCAGCCGCGATCCGGCGGCTTCTCTTCACCATCTCTCTTCCGAATTCCTTCGCCTCCTGACAGTCCTGCTCATCCGGATGCCCTGCCGTATAATACGGTTCCGGCATTCCCGGCATCACCACATTTCCATACCATCTCGCGCTTCCGATCACGGTGAATCCCGCCTTTTTCAGATTGGGCAGCACTACCGGAAAATAAAAACTTGGCATACAGCCATGAGTGGCAAAGGAAAAAATATGTTTTCCTTTTTGATCCGGGATGCTCTGATAAAATCGCCTTACATTAGGCGGATCCGCCTTCCATACCGGACTTCCAAGACCGATCAGGTCATAGTCATCCAGCATTTGAGGCGTCACATGCTTAAGAGCCCGTACATCCACTGTTTCCGCTTCTTCTCTCGCCCCCTCTGCAATGGCATGGGCGATTTTTCTTGTATTTCCGCTCTGGGAAAAATGAATCACTAATACCTTCATTCTTTCCTCCTTCTGACGCACTTGCTGCGTCAATAATGGTAGATTTGGAAGTTTACTTCCAAACTTTCCTCCTTCTGACGCATTATTATTTGTTTTACCGAAGCTCTGGAAAACGCTTATAAATCGTATCCTCCTCTGTAATCGGACGTATCACCTTCGCCGGCGTGCCTGCAGCAAAGGAATTATCCGGTATGTCCCTGGTAACGACGCTGCCGGCGCCGATCACACAGTTATTCCCGATCGTCACCCCCGGACAGACCACTACATTGGCGCCGAACCAACAGTCATTTCCTATCGTTACCGGCTTTGCATAGCATAAAAACCGTTCCACTCCATCGTTGCACATAAGTCCGCGGCGTTCCTCCCCCAGCATAGGGTGCAAAGGTGTAACGATCGTTACATTCGGCCCGAAATTGCAGTGATCTCCAATTGTTACCTTCGCATCATCCTGAACGGTAAAATTAAAGTTCATAAAGCAGTGGCTTCCAATCTGTGTGTGGCACCCATAGTGAAAGTGAATGGGCCCGAGCATAAAGGAGCCCTCTCCTATAACGGCCAAAAGCTCATGAAGAATTTTTTCCCGGGCTTCTTGTTCCTCTTCATATAGGGTATTATAATCCTGGCTTAGCTTATGAGCCTTTCTTTTCTTTTCCACCAGTTCCGGTTCTTCCGAGGCATACAGCCCGCCTTTAAAGATTCTTTCTTCTTCTGTCATGGGGGGTTCTCCTCCTTCTGTTGCATTTGTCTCATTAAGAGGCAGATTGAGAAGTTTACTTCCCTTCCTCTTTTATAGTCTTCCTGCTCATTGGAATTTCACATCTGTCGTCTCACTGATACAGTCTCTGGAATTTCCTCCCATATAGAGAATAAATTCTCCATCCTCCAGGTGATAGCGCATATCGTCGTCATAGAAGCCCATCTGGGATTTCTCCAGATAGATAGAAACCTCTTTCCTCTCGCCAGGCTTTAAGAATATCTTCTGAAAGCCTTTTAATTCTTTTTTCGGCCGGACTAAAGACGCAGCGGCATCGTGCATATAAAGCTGTACTACTTCCGCGCCTTCC
>DWYZ01000057.1 GCA_019118425.1 Candidatus Blautia faecavium
AGTTTTCGGTTCCTTTTAAAATTCTCCATTATTATAAGCTCTTGTGATCACATAAGACGGTTCATAATATGCGCTGCTATTGTAATTATCAATCGTATCACATATTTCATCATTATATATCCGAATCATTCCATCAATATAATCCTCCTCCGGCTGTAACGTTGACAGAATCAGCCTTGTATATACTTTCCCCATCTGTGTTTCTGATGGGATTTCGTCTCATCACACCCAAATGCGAAAAAGCTGCACCTACTTGTGATACGGCTCATGATTCATGATGCGAAAACCTCGATAAATCTGCTCCAGGAGGATCATCTGCATAAGCTGATGGGGGAAGGTCATTTTGGAAAAGCTCAGCTTCATGTCCGCCCGCTTAAGCAAAACTTCACTCAGTCCAAGAGAACCGCCTATGACAAATACAAGGGAGCTTTTCCCTTCCACCCCAAGCCTCTCTATCCTTTTAGAAAGCTCTACGGAATCCAGCATTTCCCCTTCAATTGCCAGAGCGATCACATAATCCTGCTCCCGGATATGCTTCATAAGACGCTCTCCTTCTGTGTCTTTAATCTGTGTCTGCAGAGCGTCTGAAGCACGGTCTGGTGTTTTTTCATCTGGCACCTGGAAAAAGGAAAGCTTACAGTACCGGCTCAGCCGCTTACTATATTCCTTAATTCCTTCTGTCAGATATTTTTCCTTAATCTTTCCTACAGAAAGGATCCTGATCTCCATTAGAACTCATAGTCCATACATGCACGGTTGCAGGTAACGCTTCTCACAAAAGTAGCCACTTTTACATGATCTGGATTAGTGGCATAAGCCTTTAAGGAATCCGGGGTATCCAGTTCAGAAATAAGGCACAGATCATGGGAACTGGAGCTTATAGGATCAATGACTACCTCTGCCTTTAACAGTCCAGGAACCACTCCTACAAGACCTTCCAGACCTTCTTTAATCTTCGCAGCCGCTTCTTTTCTTTCCGCCTCTTCTACCTCTTCTTTAAATGACCACATTACGATGTGCTTTACCATAATACTTTCCTCCTCGTTTAATATTCTAAATAATATATCCTGCTCGCCGCTTCACTGATTTCTCCGTTTGCAGCTACAAGAATCGCATAAAAAACATGGTATCCCTCCGGCATGGCAATAGGCTTTTCGTATACCGTACTTTGTACGGTAGGAATCTTATCAAATGCATAATAAGCTCTGCAGCCGTCAGGAACTGTGATCTCTATCATCGTCCTCTTGTCATAATTTCCTTCTTCCGGCGTAATTTCCGGAGGTTTGGGACTATCTACTACAATGACATACTTTCTCGTGATCTCGTCGCTGACTATATTTTTATCATTAATTCCGATCGCCCTTAAAACAGTGGTTCCTTCTTTCAGTTTTATAGGCTCTGTGTAACGGATACTTTTCTCTGTAGGCTTCGTCCCGTCCAGTGTATAGTAAATATTTTCATAATCCGCAAAAAGGGCAACTGTCTGGAAAGAAGTGTAGGTGCCCGGCGGCAGCCCGGACGTGGGAGCTGTACAGATATATTCCTTATATGTTTCCAATATCTCTTTCTTATCACAGCTGGCCAGCAAATCCTTAATCTCAGAATACTGTCCCTCAATTTCCATTAAGTGAAGCATTTGTCCGTATACCTCTGCGCTTTCCGGATATTCCTTAAGCATTGGTTTCAGAACAAGCATGGCAGATTCCGTCTTGCCGTTCTTTTCCTGTATCCTGGACAACAGCAGATTTGCCTTAAGGTTTTCCGGATCTTTTTCCAGAGCAGCATTTATACAGCGGATCGCCCTCTCGTACTCTCCTTTTGCAAAGGCTTTATCTGCTCTTTCATAAAAGGCCTCAAAGGAATTCATCTGACGGAAGAAAAAAACTCCTGTGATCAGGATCAGTATTCCTAAAACAAGAACTGTGATCCGCTTTATCCGCCGGCGTTTTCCCAGCCTTCTCAGCGATTCATGAGAAGGTGCCTTCTTAGGTTCTTCTATTTTTTTCTTTTCCAAAAGGGTTTCCACGGAATTAAATTCCTGAACCCAGGGTATCTCGGCAAGGCATTTAGGGCAATATAAATTTCCCTTTTCTACCTCTGCATGACACTTTGGACATTTCATAGCCATCACTTCTGTTTCTTTGCCTATAAATTCTCTTCTATGTACGTTTGGAATTCATCCATTGTCATTAGTACTTTACGCGGTTTCGTCCCTTCTTCCGGACCGACCACCCCGGCATCACAGAGCTGATCCATGATTCTTGCCGCCCTGTTAAATCCGATCTTGAACATTCTCTGGAGCATGCCGATGGAGGCCTTTTCTTTTTCAATTATGAATTTACCTGCCTCCTCAAAATAGATGTCCCTTTCCTCATTTCCGGAAGAACCTCCGGTACCGGTACTGGCTGTATTTACCTGTTCTTCGATCTTCGGATCATATTCCACAGCAGGATTTTTATCTGCAAGGAAATGCACCACTGCACTGACCTCTTCATCTGAGACAAAAGATCCCTGCAGTCTGGCCGGCTTCTGATATCCCTGAGGATAAAAAAGCATATCTCCCTTTCCCAGAAGCTTTTCCGCCCCATTCATATCCAGGATTGTCCTGGAGTCCACTCCTGAAGAAACGGAAAAAGCAATCCTGGAAGGCATATTCGCCTTGATCAGTCCTGTGATGACATTTACAGACGGACGCTGTGTAGCTATGATTAAATGGATGCCCGCCGCACGTGCCAGCTGCGCCAAACGGCAGATGGCGTCCTCCACTTCTCCCGGCGCCACCATCATCAAATCCGCCAGCTCGTCTACAATGATCACGATCTGAGGCATTTTTTCCGGACGCTCTTCCTCTTCCGGGAAACGCATGGTTTCTATTTTTTTATTATATTCCTTTAAATTCCGCACGCCGTATTCGGCAAATGTATTGTATCTGGAAGTCATCTCTGATACAGCCCAGTTCAGGGCTCCTGCCGCTTTTTTCGGGTCTGTGACTACTGGGATGAACAGATGGGGGATTCCATTATATACGCTTAATTCCACCACCTTAGGGTCGATCATGATCAGCTTTACCTCATCCGGTGTGGCTTTATATAAAATACTCATGATCAAGGTGTTAATACATACAGACTTACCAGAACCTGTAGCACCGGCAATGAGAAGATGCGGCATTTTTGCAATATCCGTCACCACCGGCTTTCCCGCGATATCCTTGCCCACGGCAAAGGACAGCTTGGACTTGGCGTTTTGGAATTCACTGGACTGCAGCAGATCCCGAAGCATAACTGCACTGTTTTCCTTATTAGGAACCTCGATTCCTACGGCAGCCTTTCCAGGAATTGGCGCCTCGATACGTATATCAGGTGTAGCCAGATTTAATTTAATATCGTCTGCAAGGCTTACGATCCTGCTCACCTTCACTCCCATTTCAGGATGAAGCTCATAGCGTGTGACCGTAGGGCCGCAGCTGACATTTGTTACCGTTACGTTTACCCCAAAATTATGCAGCGTTTCTTCCAGCTTCTGGGCAGTCTTTCGAAGATATTCGTCAGAATCTCCCTGTTTTTTGCTGCTGCCGCGTTTTAACAGCTTTAATGGCGGAAACTGGTATTTTTTCTTAACTGCAGGCTCATTTTTTTTAATCTCCTGCTGGATATTTTCAATCCCGCTTTCCACTTCTTTCGGATCTGATTTTGGCTTTTTTAAAGGCTGAGCCTTAGCCTTACTCTCCTGAAAAGGGGGCAGTTCTTCCTCCTCTTCTTCATCGTCCAGATCCAGATCTTCTTCCGGCACGGGACGGCTTATTTTAAACTCTATCTGGCCGGATCCTGCCTCCTGCGTATCTAGATCATCCTCTTCCAAGGGTTTGAACACATCATTTTTTAAATCCGGCACGGAAAATTTCATGTTTTGTAAAAAAGAAGGACGTTTAAAAGCAGCGGTGCCTTTTTCCTCTGTTTTTGCTGTCTTTCCCTTATTGCCTTTTTTAGCGGAGGATGAGTTTTCTTCTTCAAAGAGATCTTCCATCTCTTCCTCTTCCATGGCAAGCTCTTCTTCCAGGCGGCGAAGTTTTTCTTCTTTTCGCTGGATCCGCTCCTTTGCCCTGAGTTCCTTCTTCATGGCACGCTCTGGCGCGCCTTCTTTATATTTCTCATGACCTTGTACAAATAAGCCGACAATCCCTGAACCGATCTTATTCATAAACCCGAAAAAAGAGCGCTGCGTCACAATAATCAGGCTTATAATCAGCACAAGAACAATGATCACATACCCGCCAACCACACCAAAGGCCGAAGTAGTGGAAATACAGATAGCTCCCCCTACTACGCCGCCGCCAGTGCGGTAATCCGAGCACAATGTGTAATAGTCTAAAAGAGTCGTGCTTCTCATATATCCTTCTGTTAAAAGCTGGACAAAACCGCAGAGAAACACAAAAAAAACAACTCCTGCAAAAAATTTCTTATATGCCAAAATATTTGTGTTGTTGGAAATTAAAAAAGCAGCGCCGA
>DWYZ01000058.1 GCA_019118425.1 Candidatus Blautia faecavium
TTATGTGTATCACAATATTACCGGAGCGGATAAACAGCAGCTGCTGCTGGAGACTCTGCGGGTGCTGAAAAAGGGCGGCGTCTTTGCTCTCAACGATGAGATGAAGCCGGGAATGTACGGGGATATGGAGGCGTTTGCCCAAAAACTCCGGGATATGGGATATGAGGAAGTACGCCTTGTTGACACTGCCAAAGAGGCATTTGGCTCACGCCGCCGGGCGGCCATGATGATGCTTGGCGAGTCGAGAATGTTGGTGGGAAGAAAGTGAGATGGAACAAGGCACGGGTTGATGAACAAGGAGGGGAAAGATATACATGGTGGTAATGATAGAGAGTCTGATCGGAATCCTGTTATTCACAATTTTGATCGTGCCGCTGACACTGAAAAATCCCCTTATCTCAGTGGGGGATTATCCCCCGGCCATACGGGAGAAGTGTATCGAATTAGGCTTGATTGAAAAAAGAGAACAACGCTTTACAAGGGCGGACATCATTCGGAAAGGAACCGCACTGCTTGTTTTTGTGTTTGTCTTTGCTTTTATTCTGAAACAGTTTAATGGAGCAAATACGTTCTGGGAAGGATTTCGGGATTCTTACCTGATCTGGCTGATCATCGACTGGTATGATGCGCTTATTCTTGACTGCCTTTGGTTCTGCCATTCTAAAAAGGTGAGGATACCGGGTACAGAGGATATGGAAGAATACAGGGATTATCGTTTTCATATCAGACAGTCCTGTATTGGCATGACTCTTGGGTTGCCCGCCTGTCTTGCGGTAGGAGCGCTGACAGTTATCCTCTATTAAATTTCTCCGGGTGTAATTCCATATCTTTTCTTAAACGTCGCTATAAAATGACTTGTATTGCTGCAACCTACCATCCATACAACGTCTTTCACTTTATATTTCTTTTTGAGCAGTCTGTAAGTTCTGTTTAAGTGCCATATGGGTGCATAAAACTACCTGCCCTGCAGCGTTTTTTCTTCCTCCGTCAGGCGGGGCAGATAGCTTGTGTATGTGGTTTATGATAAAAGATAATCAGATAAAATTCGTGTTGATTCTGGCCTCATAAATGGGAACAGAAATCCCGCGCGCTTTCCCGGCGTCCCGATTTTTCAGAAGCCACGCCATATTTTGTGCCAGCGTCCGCATGGTCTGTAAACCTTCTTCGTCTTTGCGAACATCTTCAGGGGTGAAGCCGTGTACCTGGTTCCAATATTGGGAGCCGGCTACGGTCATATTGCAGATGGTAAAATACTTATTCAAGCGGTCAAATGCTGCGCTGGCTCCGCCACGGCGACAGGAAACCACCGCTGCGCCCAGCTTACCGGCCATCCGACGTTCGCTGCAAAAGAACAGGCGGTCAAGGAAAGCGCAAAGCTGTCCAGTGGGGCCCGCATAATAAACCGGAGAGCCGACCACGATTCCATCGTATTCATCCAGCTTTTCCAAAACCTCGTTCACCTTATCGTCAAAAACACAGCGCCCGGTCTGAAAGCATTTCCCGCAGGCGACGCACCCGGCCACCGGCTTCGTGCCGAGATAGAGAATCTCCGACTCCACATCGTTTTTGAACTAAAAATTACTGAATGGATTTTCCAAGATCATAAGCGGCCTGGATTTCTGGCTTGCCTTTGATGTCACCTACATTACCGTTCCCACCGGCGAGGACATGGCCGAGGCTTTTCCAGCGCAGATGTTCCATCAGATGGTCAAAATAGAGCGTCACATCTTCAAAGCCGTGTCCCTCCGCCGCCATCAGCAGGGCGCAGGATCGGCCATGGCCCCGGAGCAGATTTCCATCTCCCTCCTCAAGGGCAAAGAGGCGGTCAATAGCGGTTCGGATCTGGCCACTCATGTTCCAGTAATACAGCGGCGTTGCCATAACGATCACATCGCATTCCTTCACCACCGGATAAATCTTGTTCATATCATCCTTCTGGACGCAGGGACATTCCCGGCTGCTGTGGCCGCCAAAACAGCCTTTACAGCCGTGAATATCCATACCGTCAAGGAAGAACTCCGTTACGGTGTTTCCGGCGCTTTCCGCTCCTTCCGTAAACGCTTTGACAAGGGTGGAAGTGTTCCCGTTCCGGCGGGGGCTTCCGTTCAGAATGACAATTTTCTTACTCATATCAATTTCTCCTGTGAACCGGCGGCCAGCCGGGTTGACTGGCCGCCGGGTATCCTTACTTTTTCTGAAGCGTGTTGGAGTTCTGGTTATAGGCTTTTGCCACGCACTTCCATTCGCCGTTCATCTTAAGCAAAAGTAGCACATCGGTAAAGTCGATACGGTTGCCCCAGCCTTCCTCCAGAACGCGCACTACAGCCAGAGATTCCTCCACCAGCAGCACATCCACACGGGCCTTGAAATTGTCGCCGCCGGGTACAGTGTCCACGTTGTGATAGAACTGCTCGATGGAGCCATGCTCCAGCTCGCCGTCAAGGTAGCCGAACAGAACCGCCTCGTCAATAAACAGTTCCTTCGCATACTTGCTGTTGCCTTCGGCCACGCTCTTGACAAACTTCATTGCCGCTTCTTCTACGGCCTGGTATTCTTTGATTTCAGATCTCATGGTGATTTCCTCCTTAAAAATTGCATGATGATTTATATAAAGCGTTTCGCCCTATATCTTGATTAGAGGTTGCTGCCGACCTCATAGCCGTCCCATACGGCGTGGAGAATCGTGCTGACCTGCTGTCCGTCGCCAATCTCATAGACAACAGCGCCGCAGCCTGCAAGCTCCTGCGCCATAGACGGCTGTTTTTGATTGTCAAGCTGCCGATTTGCAGCGGCTTGCCTAAGTATTCATAACTCTGCATGGGATTTTTCCTCCTTTTCTTACGGGATTGACTTTTCCCGGTGCTTATATTAAAAGTGTAGCAAGAATTAAAAGAAAAACAAGTACGCACATTGAAGTGCGATACTTACAGCAGAGTTAAATACTTACCTTTAGGAGAGTGTAAAATGAGCAAGAGATGTATTTCTAATGAGAGCCTAAGTTCCACCGGATTCAGCTGTACATTGTCGCTGATTAACGGGAGATTTTCTCTATTCCGCCTGTCTTGCGGCGGGAGCGATTACAGGTCTTCTGATCAATCGGTAAAATAAAGAACAGAACGGATAGAGGATAAGGGATTAATGAGGATTCTTTAGCATATACTTCCTTATATCGATGTAGCGGCGCTGCCTGCCTGACGGGATAAATCCGGAGGTATCGCCGCTGCCTTCTGGGGAGGCATGTGTTCTTCATATGGCATTGTCTAAAAAGTATCTGATCATTGGGACGGTATTTGTCTTGCTCACCGGAAGTCTGGCTCATTTTGTGTACGGCTGGAGCGGGCAGAATTTCTTTACGGGCTTTTTTGTTCCGATCAATGAGTCCACCTGGGAACATATGAAACTGATTTTTTTTCCGATGCTCCTGTATATGCTGGCCACGGGGACGGAACAGCCGTGCGCCATGCTGTGGGGGACGCTGGCGGGTACCTGGCTGATCCCGGTACTCTTTTATACTTATACCGGCGTATTGGGAAAAAATGTGTTTGTCCTGGATCTGGCAATATTTTTCCTGTGCGTACTGGCAGGTTTTGGGGTGGCCGGACGCCTGAGTGTTATGTCTTCTAAGGAGGAACACAGCCTGTGCAAAAGCCCGCATGGGATTTGGATAGCCGGCATCCTGACGGTGCTGATGATTCTGGGATTTTTTCTTTTTACCTATTTCCCTCCTTATCTTGGCCTATTTTCCGATGTTCCCTCGGCGTCATATATAATCTTTCCCGGAACATTTCGCTGAAATTTAGAAAAATCTCAAATGGACAAAGACCAATCCGGAGAAACCCTGCTTCGATGAGAAAGGAAGCTATTTTGCCATGTGGGGCGATAGCTTCCTTTCAGGCTGGGGACTATGGACTTGCTGGGAGTATTCAATTATCGGAATTAATTTGATAGAAAATTAATAATTGTTCCGAAATGGGAACAAAACATTGATAATGAGGGATGCTCTGTGCTAAAATGAGAATACTAACAGGGAGGTGATTTCCATTGGTACAACGGAAAGAATATTTAGATCAGCTTATCGGTTGGAAAGATGAACAGCTGATCAAAGTGGTGACTGGTATTCGGCGCTGCGGAAAATCTACACTTTTGATGCAGTTTCAGCAATGGCTGAAGGAAAATGGGATTACAGAAAAGCAAATCGTTTCCATCAATTTTGAGGAACTGGAGTATGAAGATTTGCTGGATTACAAAAAGCTCTATCAGCATCTTAAAGAACGTCTGGTGAGCGGAAAAATCACCTATATTTTTCTCGATGAAATTCAGAAGGTGCCTTCCTTTGAAAAGGTTGTAGATAGTTTATATGTAAAGCCAAATGTGGATTTATATATTACAGGTTCCAATGCGTATATGCTTTCGGGAGATTTAGCAACACTTTTGACAGGCAGATATGTGGAAATCAAAATGCTTCCGCTGTCCCTTCGGGAGTTTCTTTCCATGACAGGTTTAGAACCGGAACAGGGCTTTCCTGAATATCTAAGAAACGGCGGGATGCCGTATATTGCCGCCATGAATCGCACCAATGAAAAAGTAAGCACCTACTTAGAAGGAATTTATAATACTGTAATTGTAAAAGATATTGAGGACAGACAGGCAAGAAAGGAAAGCAATCCCTCTAAGCGGAAAATTACAGATATTACGCTGTTGAAGACGATTGCAAAATATCTTGCAAGTGTTGTTGGAAATCCCGTATCTGTCAGAAGTATTACGGATTATCTGATCTCAAACGGAAGAAAAATTTCACCCAATACTGTGGGGGATTATGTGGAAGCCTTAACGGAATCCTTTATCTTTTATCCCGCGGAACGTTTTGACATTGTAGGAAAACAGCTTTTAAAAGCAAACCGAAAAATGTATATTGTTGATTTGGGACTGAGAAATCATATTCTTCCACGTAAAAACTATGATCTTGGTTTTTCGCTCGAAAATCTTGTTTATTTTGAACTTTTGCGCCGGGGCTATAAGGTAACGATTGGCAAGGTAGGAAACACAGAAGTCGATTTTGTTGCAGAGAAGCAGGGTGTATATCAATATTTCCAGGTTACAGCGGATATAACTGCAAAAGAAACCTTTGACCGGGAGATCAGGCCCCTTGAAAATATCCGGGACAATTACGAGAAGATCATTTTAACCATGGACCGGCTGACGCCTGGTAATTACAATGGGATACAGGTACGGTATTTATTGGATTGGCTGGTTGGAACAAACTCTGCCTGAGTATTTGCGGTACTCAGGCAGAACATAAAGGATTTTTCTTAAAAAAACGGATGGAACCGCAATCAATAGCTGACAGAGCTGGATAGCAAGAATCAGCATGTATTTCCCCTGGACACTTTCTTTCCTGGATACAGGGAGAAGGGCAGTATACCACAGGTCATTGGTTTCTCTGGCATATTGAAACGTAAGATAAGGAGCCAGACAGCCAAACATAAAGATGACTGTATAAGGATAGGCCGGCACGATGACAAGGCAGCCAAGAAATGCGAAGATAATGGAGGTGGGGTGTGCGGCCAAATCCAGTTCTTTATAAAGCAGTTTCATCAGGATCACTCCCTTCTGTGCGCAGCATGATTTCTTCCAGAGAGAGCGGGCTGCTATCCCCGGCGGTTCTTAAATGCTCAAAGGAATGGAGGAAGGTCTTTTTGTCTGCACTTTTTAATACCGTACCGTTTTGAATATAGGTAATATCATCTGCACATCGGTCCAAATCCGAAGTAATATGGGTAGAAAACAAAACCGAGCGCTTCCCGTCTTTGACAATGCGGGTAAAAATGTGCAGAATTTCATTCCTTGATACCGGGTCAAGCCCTGAAGTCGGTTCGTCAAGAAGGTAAAGTGCGGCGTGGTGGGACAGAGCCAATGCCAGCAGATATTTCACCTTCATGCCGTTGGAAAGGGAGCGGAACTGCTTGCTCTCATCTAAAGAAAACTGCCGGAGATAATCCTCGTACCGTTTCTGATCCCAGTTTTTGTAAAACCGCCGGGTCACAGCGGTGATGGCAGAGAGCGTCTTAAGCGGATAAAAATCAATTCCGCCAAAGACAACGCCGATATTTTGTTTGCATGAAGACACTAAGGAGCCTGAAAATGCCTTTATACCATTACTTTAGAAGAAATCGAGGCCTGTATCGCTGGAAGAACGGCTTGCCATCAGTTCAATCCCTGCCGATCTATATACCGATGATGCTGCGGGAACGATTGCTTCAGTTGCGGACGAATATCCTTGTTTGATAAAACTCATACCTGAGACTGAAGATTTTCTTGCTAGTGTTCCAAATTCTGAATATAATAGGAACATAAAGTCCAAATGGACAGCATCGGGAGCGCTGATAACCAATCGTCGATAAAGAACGCTAATAAAAATATCAGCGGGAATTTTATTGTACAGGGAGAGTAATCGAAGATACAGTTTAAAGACGGTTCATAGAAGCTAAATGGATAGGTATACACATCTGCAATGTTGTGAAAGAATATAAATGTGTTTGAAAATAATAGGATGGCGGCTGGGTTTAAAGTGAGGAGGTTATGGGAGGTCAGTACCAACGAATATCCGGACTCTGCTTTCAGGAAATGTAGTAGAGTGGGCAAGGATTGAATTTAAGGAGACATGGGACGCAGAGGCTTCATTGAAGACGATCTGTGCCTTTGCCAATGATATAGATAACTGGGGCGGCGGTTATATTGTGATCGGCGTCAGGGAAAAAGAAGGTCGGCCGCAGCATCCCCTTAAAGGGGTTCCGGCAGAAAAAATTGACGGTTACCTAAAAGATATGCTGAATAAGTGTAAGCTGATCCAGCCGGAATATCTTCCTATTGTAGAGGTTGCTGATTACGAAGGGAAAAAATTTATCGTAATCCGGGTGCCGGGAGGAAATTCCAGACCGTATTCATCTCCCAAGAACATGAGCAGGGATAATAAGGAAAGGGTTTATTATATCCG
>DWYZ01000008.1 GCA_019118425.1 Candidatus Blautia faecavium
ATGCGGAAAGAATTTTTTGACGCTGCCTTTTTAAGCAGGATGACGAAACATGGGATTGTTTCAGAATTTCTGGTGGATGCGGTGACGAAAAGCAGACAGAAAAAGCACTATCTGTATTTCCCTTCCCATAATAATGAACGGGTGCAGGATATAGTGGAGCATATACTGGCAGAGTATCTGGCTGCGGATCTGGGTATGGAAGAAGTTTTGGAAAGCTATGTGATCATCTTATTTACAGAGCTTTTGCGTACGCTTAGGGACAATCCCTCGGGACAGGATCTGGTGTCTTCCGAGGTGCAGGTTTTAGAGCTGCTTTCTTATATTGAGGAAAATTATGAGCATTGCAACTTGTCAGACATGGGAAAGGCATTTGGCATGCATGGAAATTATCTGACAGCCCTTTTAAAAGAAAAAACCGGGCGCAGCTTTGTGGAGCATGTGCAGGAGCAGAAGCTGAAAAAGGCAAGAGCCCTCCTTGAAAATACAGATATCCCCATGGCGGAGCTGGTTCCGATGTGCGGATATAATAATATAAATTTCTTCTATAAGAAATTTAAAGAATCTATGGGAGTCACTCCTGCCCAGTATCGGAAACAGAGAAAAGGTATGCGCACACCTTAAAAATGGTCAATATTTTAATGAAAAAGCGTTATTGAAGAATAACGCTTTTTTTAGTAATCTTAATGCTATCAGGAATGGCGGTGTTGTTTTTATGCAAAATACGCTGCCATTCCGTACCAGTTCCTATAAAAAATGATAACCGGAGGCATATAAAATGTTAAATATTACAAAAATCTACATGGATTATGAAGAGAACCAAAGCGGAATTACACATGTGCCACAGTTTAGCTGGATATTAGAAAGCGACAAGAGAAATGTGATCCAGTCGTCCTACGAACTGCAGATCGCAAAAGATGCAGATTTTGATGCAATAGTGTATGACAGCAAAGTGACAGAGAGCAGCGCATCTGCACATGTTCTGCCGGAAGTGGCTTTAGAATCTGTAACCAGATATTATGTAAGGGTCCGTGTATCTGCACAGGGAGAGACTACAGACTGGAAAGAGACCTCTTTTGTTACCGGTTTAATGGACAACAGCCAGTGGAAAGGCTGTTTCATCACCGCGGAAGAAGAAACAGACGCAGACGATTCCAAGGGTACCTATGTGAGAAAGGCATTTTCTCTGAAAGGAAAGGTGAAGGAAGCCTATGCATGCACCACTGCTCTTGGATTGTATAACTTCTATATCAATGGAAAGAAAGTGGGAACAGACGAGCTTACTCCCGGCTGGACTTCTTATCTGAAGCATCTCTGCTATCAGACCTATGATGTGACCTCCTATCTGCAGGAAGGAGAGAACGCCATGGGCGCCATGCTTGCAGCGGGATGGTTTAAAGGCAAGATGGGATTTGACGGCCTGGTAAGACGCCGCAACCACTACGGCAAAAACGCGGCCTTCCTGGCTCAGATGACCGTTCGCTACGAGGACGGCACCGAAGAGGTATTTGTAACAGATACTTCCTGGACAGGAGCGGATTCCCCCGTTGTATTTGCGGAAATCTACGACGGAGAGATCTACGACGCCCGCAAGGAGATCGAAGGCTGGGCCGAAGCAGGAACACCGGCCGGAAACTGGCGTCCTGTAAGAAAGATCGGGTATGATCTGTCTGTCCTTACCGGACAGGGCTGCGGCAAGGTTGCTGAGATGGACGAGGTGAAGCCGAAACGCATCTTTAAGACACCGGAGGGAGACACAGTCATTGACTTTGGCCAGAATATGACCGGCCATATCCGTGTGACCGCCGAAGGCAAAGCCGGCGATGTGATCGAGCTTGACTGCTTCGAGGTCCTGGATGCGGCAGGCAACGTATATCTGGATAATCTCCGCGGCGCGAAGGAAGCACTTACTTATACCTTCGCAAAGGACGGAAAGATCACCTACGAGCCTCACTTTACCTTTATGGGCTTCCAGTACGCGAAGGTGGTATCCTTCCCGGGCGAACCAAAGCTTGAGGACTTTACGGCATTTACCACCCATTCCAAAATGGAGCGGACAGGTTTCTTTGAGTGCTCCAATCAGGATCTGAACCAGCTTGCCCACAACATCCTCTGGGGCCTCAAAGGAAACTTTGTGGACGTTCCTACAGACTGTCCCCAGCGTGACGAGCGTCTGGGATGGACCGGAGACGCGCAGATCTTCTGCCGCACGGCATGCTTCCTGATGAACACTTATAATTTCTATAGAAAATGGCTGAAGGACGTAGAAGCGGACCAGACGCCGGAAGGCGGCGTGGCTCACGTTGTGCCGGATATCATAAGCGGTAACGAGGGCGACAACTGGCTTCTGATGCAGGGAACCCATTCTGCGGCTGCATGGGCAGACGTGGCAGTGATCAATCCCTGGACCATGTACCTGACCTTCGGCGATAAAGAGATCCTGAAAGAACAGTACAAGAGCATGAAGGGCTGGATCAACTTCATGAAAGAGCATTCTGTGGATTACATCTGGAACTACAAGCTGCAGTTCGGCGACTGGGTGGCTCTTGACGCAGAAGAGGGAAGCTATTTCGGCGCTACCCCAAATGATCTGACCTGCACCGCTTATTTCGCATACTCCACAGGCCTGTTTGTAAAGATCGCGAAACTTCTGGGCAATGAGGAGGATGTAAAGGAATACTCCGATCTCTATGATAAGATCGTGGATAAATTCCAGAGGACCTTCTTTGATGAAAAGGGCGAGATGACCGCGCAGACACAGACGGCTCACATCGTGGCTCTGTACTTTGGCCTGACACCGGAAAAATATAAAGAACAGACCATTAACGGCCTGCTCCGTCTCCTTGACAAAGAAAACGGACATCTGGTGACCGGTTTTGTGGGAACTCCTTATTTCTGTCATGCGTTAAGCCAGAACGGCCACGTAAAAGAAGCCTACGACCTGCTTTTGAAGGACGACTTCCCATCCTGGCTGTATCAGGTGAAGAAGGGCGCTACCACCGTATGGGAGCACTGGGACGGCCTGAAGCCGGACGGAACCATGTGGAGCGCAGATATGAACTCCTTCAACCACTATGCATACGGCGCCATTGGAGAATGGCTGGTACGTGTGGCTGCCGGTATCGAGGCAGATGAAGAGAAACCGGGCTACAAGCATTCGGTGATCTTCCCCAGACTGGGCGGCGGACTTACCTGGCTGAAGGGCGAGTATGATTCTGTATACGGTCCTGTGAAGAGCTTCTGGGAAGACAAAGGCGATACGGCGGTTCTTCATGTGTCTGTTCCGGTGAACACCACAGCGACTATCTGCCTGGACGGCGCAAAGGCCGTAAAAGACGCCGACGGACTTACCTTCCATAAGAAAGAAGGATACATGGCGGCAGAAGCCGGCTCCGGAGAGTATACGGTAGTCTTTGAAAGATGATATTTTTCGTGAAAGGATGTGTGCGTCAGATATTTGAGGCCTTCTTATATTCTCATGTCACCAAAGGAAAAAATAGACTGGCGCGAACATCGTAAGAATAGATGAAAACCTGGATATGCCTGGTGTACAGCGGAAAGACCG